>DGGS01000087.1:0-192 GCA_002392325.1 Bacteroidales bacterium UBA3868 | reverse complement strand
AATAGCGCGTGATGTCGGGGTGCGTGACGGTAAGGGGCCCACCGTTCTCAATCTGTTTGCGGAAGATGGGAATCACCGATCCGTTGGAGTCCAGCACATTGCCAAACCGCGTGGTGATGAACTTGGTGGTGTTCTGGTGGAAGTTGAGGGCCTGAACATACATCTCCGCGATGCGCTTGGAGGCACCCATCA
>DGGS01000096.1 GCA_002392325.1 Bacteroidales bacterium UBA3868 | reverse complement strand
GGAGAAGTATTTCGAGGACCCTGACAGCATCACCTACGAGGAGATGGTTTCCGTTATCCGCAAAGCCACCTTGGAACGCAAGATCGAGCCCGTGTTGTGCGGATCGTCTTTCAAGAACAAGGGTGTGCAACCGTTGTTGGACGCTATTGTGATGTATCTCCCCTCCCCTGCGGACATGCCCGCCATTACGGGTGTGAACCCCAAGACAGAGAAGGAGGAGACACGCACCGCCGAAGCGACAGCACCCTTTGCGGCATTGGCCTTCAAAATCGCCACCGACCCGTTTGTCGGCAAACTCACCTTCATCAAGGTTTACTCTGGAGAGTTGAAATCCGGGGAAACCGTGTATAATGTGAACACCGGCAAACGCGAGCGGGTCTCCAAAATCCTGCAAATGCACTCCAACAAGCAACAACCGCTGGAGAGCGTCACCGCAGGCAACATCGTGGCCCTCGTGGGCATGAAGGAGATTCATACGGGCGACAGTCTGACCGATGACAAACACCCGATCGTATTGGAGAACATCACCTTTCCAGAGCCGGTGATTCAAATCGCCATAGAGCCGAAAACGAAAGATGATGAGGAAAAGATGATGCAAGCACTGGCCAAATTGTCCGAAGAGGACCCGACCTTCATTGTGTCGGAGAATGAGGAATCCGGACAGATTCTGATCAGCGGCATGGGTGAACTCCACTTGGACATCCTGTTGGACCGTCTGAAACGCGAGTTCAATGTGGACTGCAATCACGGCAAGCCGCGCGTGGCCTACAAGGAGGCGCTTTCCACCTCTTTCCGCCACCATGCGACCTACAAGCGCCAAAACGGTGGCAAGGGTTCGTTTGCGGTTATGGACTTCGAATTGCAGCCGCTGCCTTACAGTGCTAAAGGACTTGAGTTCAAGAGCGAGGTGAAAGGCGGAGCGATACCGAAAGAATATCTCGCCGGTGCGGAAAAGGGCTTCAAGATGGCCATGATGAACGGCAAGTACGGTTTCCCCGTGGAAGCCATGTCCGTGACCGTGTTTGATGGCGAGACGCATCCTGCCGATTCCGATGCGATGGCCTTCGAGATTTGCGCCAAGATCGGTTTCCGGGACGCTCTCCAGCAAATGGACACGGTGATTCTGGAACCCATCATGAAAGTGGAAATCACCACGCCCGACGAATACATCGGCAATGTGACCGGCGACCTGAACCGCAGGCGCTCCGTATTGGAGCAAATTGACGCCAAGGTCGGCTTCCAGGTGATCACCGCTCAGGTGCCCCTGGCCGAGATGTTCGGTTACGTGACCACGCTACGCTCTATCAGTCAAGGACGCGCCACCTTCAGTATGGAATTCCTGAAGTATGCCGAGGTTCCGCCCGAAGTGAAAGATTATATTATGAATGTAGGAAGGTTTATTTTATAGAAAAACAGTTTTAAAACATATTACGTAATATTTAATTAAAATTAATCAAAGTGAGTCACAGAATTAGAATCAAATTGAAATCATTCGACCACACCTTAGTTGACAGATCCGCTGAAAAGATCGTCAAGACTGTGAACGGTGTGAAGGACGACAAGGTTGTGCTCGTTGGCCCTATTCCATTGCCAACCCACACCAAGATTTTCACTGTAAACCGCTCCACTTTTGTAAACAAGAAATCCAGAGAGCAATTCCAACTCTCCACTTACAAAAGACTTTTGGACATTTACGGTACAACCACCAAGACCATCGACGCTCTGATGCAACTTGAATTGCCCAGCGGCGTTGACGTAGAAATCAAGGTGTGATGAAAGTCTGAACCGTTTCATCTGACATACGGCCGTGTGGCAGATGAAAAAAATTAAGCACTGACCATTTTTTTTTGTGGTCAGTGTTTTTTTTTGTATTTTTGCTTGTTATATTTTACTCGAAAACTATATGGAAAAACGCTATTGGAACGAATATCAGAAAGACATCGCAGATGACCACTATTTCTATGAAAGAAGCTGCATACGACAGACATTCTTCCCCGGTTCGGAATCGGCTTTTTTGAATATCTTACGGAACGATTTGGGAAAAGACATTTACGATTCCTCGCACCAGCATACCTGCACGGGCATCGGTTATCACTCGGATGTTGTGCCTTTTGAAACGACCATGACCATTGTGGCGCGGTTATTCTCGCTCATGACGGAGAAGGGGTATGAAAACTATGTTCCCTCCTGTGTGACCTCATTCGGGGTAATGACAGAAATTATTGAGAAATGGAACGAGAACCCACAGTTGCTGGAGCAGGCGCGCGAGTACCTGCGCAAAGCCACCGGCCGCGAGTTTGACAAACCCAAAAACATCGTACATCCTTCCGACATCATCTACAAGTTTCGTTTTGAGCTGAAGGAGAAGATGAAATACCAGCTGGTGAACCGTTTCACGGGCAAACCGCTGCGCGGTGTGGAGCATATCGGCTGCCATTACGCCAAGATATTTCCGAAACATGGTATCGGCAACGCCGAATTCCCCTACGTGCTGGCTGGTATGATTGAAGCCTGGGGCGGCGAGGTGGTGGACTATCCCGAACGCAGACACTGCTGCGGTTTCGGGTTCCGCCAGTACCTGGTTCAGGAAAACCGCGGTTATTCTGTGGCCAACACCAAGAAGAAATTCGAGTCCATGGAACCTTACGAGCCCGACTTCATCGTGGGCAACTGTCCCGGATGCAGCATGTTCTTGGACAAATGGCAATATACCATCGCTGAAATGGAGCACAAAACCTACGACAAGGAGGGTTATGGAATCCCCGTGCTCACCTATGAAGAACTCGCAGGACTGCTGTTGGGTTACGACCCGTGGGAATTGGGGCTTCAAATGCACCAGGTACAGTGCGAGAGCTTGTTGAACAAGATTGGCATCCAGTACGATCCGGATTCCAAATACAAGGGTGTTTCAGGCAAAATCCTGCCCAAACCGGAGAAACCCAGTGTGCTGAAAGTGTGAGAGAACAATGACTCTATACTCAAACATTCCTATACTTCATTGACTATAAAAACTTTATAACATTATAACTTTAAGAACTTTACAAACCACAATAATGACAAACATCGCGATTATCGGAGCCGGACCTGCCGGCATTGAAGCGGCCTCTATCCTGTCGAAACAACACCATGTGGTGCTTTTCGAGCGTGGAGAGCGCACCTTGAACAACATACACGACAAAGCCCTACTCTTTCCGGATTTCACTCCGGCGGAAGACTTGGCTGCCCAATTGGATGTCAAACTCAACCACCCGAACATTGAACTGCATCTGAATACGAACATCACGGATTTGCGGAAAGGCGACGAGGGCTGGACCCTGACGGACGACAAGGGCACCGTATATCATTTCCCCTATGTGCTACTGGCCACCGGCTACCGCGTTTTCGACGCGCATCAGAAAGAGGAACTGGGCTACGGCATCTACAAAGGCGTCATCACCTCCATCGAACTGGAAAAGATGATTAAAGAAGACAACATTGTGAATGTGAACGGCGACAAACCCAAGCAGATTACCTTTCTGCAGTGCGTGGGCTCGCGCGACGAGAA
>DGGS01000093.1:4279-4602 GCA_002392325.1 Bacteroidales bacterium UBA3868 | reverse complement strand
ATACGGGCCTGCGAACCCACCACCAAGTGGTTCTCCTTGGCACCCTTGATCCAGGTGATATTGTCTTTCATCTGCTGGGATATCTCTTGCGGCGCGGTTTCGCTGATCTTGCGCAGCACATCCATGGCCAGGTGGTCGGTGACTTCCAAATCTTCCGGTTTGCCGGAGGTGCATACCCAGCGGAACGGGCCGAAACCGTAGTCAAAGCACATCGGTCCCATGATGTCTTGAACATAAGAAGGATAGCGGAATGTGCCGTCCTCTTTCATGATGTCGGCTCCGGCGCGCGATGATTGCAGCAGGAAGGCGTTGCCATAGTCGAA
>DGGS01000093.1:0-4230 GCA_002392325.1 Bacteroidales bacterium UBA3868 | reverse complement strand
TAGTCGAAGAAGTACATGCCCTTGGCGGTCAGCTTGTTGATGGCGGCCACTTGGCGGCGCAAACTCTCTTCCACGGCGGCTTTGAACTTCTCAGGCTCGTCGGCCATCATGACTTTGGCGTCCTCAAAGGAGATGCCCACAGGATAATAGCCGCCTGCCCACGGGTTGTGCAGGGAGGTCTGGTCGCTGCCCAGGTCCACCTGTATGTTATGCTCGGCGCAATATTCCCAAAGGTCAACCACATTGCCTTGGTAGGCGAAGGATCGGGCGATTTTCTTGGCACGCGCCTCGTTCACCTTCTCAAACAGTTCGTCGAGATTCTCGTGAATCTCATCCACCCAACCTTGGTCGTAGCGCTTTTGCGTGGCCGACGGGTTGATTTCGGCGGTGATGGAGACCACACCGGCGATGTTGCCGGCCTTGGGCTGTGCGCCCGACATGCCGCCCAAACCAGCGGTCACAAAGAGTTTTCCGCCGATTTCGCCGCCAATCTTACGGCTGGCGTTCAGCACCGTAATAGTGGTGCCGTGCACGATGCCTTGTGGTCCGATGTACATGTACGAACCGGCGGTCATCTGTCCGTACTGGCTCACACCCAGTGCGTTCATGCGCTCCCAGTCATCCGGTTTGGAGTAGTTGGGAATCACCATGCCGTTGGTGACCACCACGCGCGGGGCGTTCTTGTGCGACGGGAACAAACCCAGCGGATGACCGGAGTACATCACCAGCGTCTGCTCGTCGGTCATCTCCGACAAGTACTTCATAACCAGGCGGTACTGTGCCCAGTTCTGGAACACGGCGCCGTTGCCGCCGTAGGTGATCAGCTCGTGCGGGTGCTGCGCCACCGCCGGATCCAGGTTGTTTTGGATCATCAGCATGATGGCGGCCGCCTGGCGACTCTTCGCCGGGTAGGCGTCGATGGGGCGGGCGTACATCTCGTAGTCGGGACGATACCGGTACATGTAGATGCGGCCGTAGTCGTGCAGCTCTTTCACGAATTCGGGAATCAGTTGCGCATGCAACGACGGATCGAAGTAGCGGAGCGCATTGCGAAGGGCAAGCTGTTTCTCCTTTTTCGTTAAAATATCTTTACGCTTGGGAGCGTGGTTTACCGTTGTGTCATAAGGCTTTGCGGGAGGTAAAGTGTTGGGAATACCTCGTTTGAGATCTTCTTGGAATTCTTGAAGTGTCATAATATCGCATTTTATAAAATTGGTTGCAAAGATACGAAAAAATGATGAAACACGATGTTTTTGTTTGTGAGCGTGAAATTGGAAAGTTTTTTTTATTTTTGCCGACTAACTTTTTGAATTATGAAAAAACTGGAATTGTTTGCGCTTGTCGTCGTAATGACTTTATTATGTGTTTCTTGCAAGAATAAAAACGATGTTTATTCCACTCCGGAGAAGGTGATGACGGAATTCATACCAGCATATCTTACGGCCGATTTCGAGTCAATGTTCAAATATACGGTCCCGACGGATGCGGTTCTCCTTCGAAATATCCAGAAAATGCTTCGGGAACACCCCGACAGATTGCAGAAACTGCAGCAAACGGAAGTGACTATTGAGAAGATGTCCTCCAAATTTGTGAACGACACCCTTGCGATATGCACTTGTGACTTTACCGCCGATAATGAGAAGAGCTCCACAGAGTTCCGAGTGAAGAAAATAGACGGCAAGTGGCTGGTGGAAATGTCTGAAAATTAATACGATACTAAATAGAAATCAAAAGAAACGATGAATTTTGTAGAAGAACTCAAATGGCGCGGCATGTTGCATGACATCATGCCTGGAACAGAAGAATTGTTGAACAAGGGCATGTGCAGTGCCTATCTGGGCATTGACCCCACTGCCGACTCACTTCATATAGGACACCTGGTGGGCATCATGATGCTGTCGCACTTCCAACGCTGCGGCCATCGTCCCATCGCCCTGCTCGGCGGCGCCACCGGTATGATCGGCGACCCCTCCGGAAAATCACAAGAACGCAACCTGCTTGACGAGGAGACCCTTCGCCACAATCAGGAATGCATCAAAAAACAACTTGGCAAGTTCCTGCAGTTCGACACAGATGAACCTAACGGTGCGGTGCTGGTGAACAACTACGACTGGATGAGCAAATTCACCTTCCTGGAATTCATCCGCGACATCGGCAAGCATATCACCGTGAACTATATGATGGCCAAGGATTCCGTCAAGAAACGCTTCAACGGTGAAGGCGACGGTATGTCCTTTACCGAATTTTCCTATCAGTTGGTGCAAGGATACGATTTCTTCCATCTCTTCCAAGAGTACGGCTGCAAAATCCAGATGGGCGGTTCCGACCAATGGGGCAACATCACCACGGGCACCGAACTCATCCGCCGCAAACTCAATGGCGAGGCCTACGCGCTGACCTGCCCGCTCATCACCAAAGCCGATGGCGGTAAGTTCGGCAAGACCGAGAAAGGCAACATCTGGCTCGACCCGGAAAGAACCTCCCCGTATGCGTTCTATCAGTTCTGGCTCAACTGCTCCGACGATGACAGCAAGCGCTATATCCGTATTTTCACGCATTTCACCAAAGAGGAGATTGAGGCCATGGAGGCCGAACACGATGCCGCTCCACATCTGCGCGTGCTGCAAAAGGCACTGGCCAAGGACCTTACCGTGCGCATCCACTCCCAAGAGGATTACGACGCCGCGGTCAACGCCTCCGAGATTCTCTTCGGGAAAGGCACCGCTGAAAGTCTCTCCGCACTGCCGGAAAAACTGTTCCTCGCCGTGTTTGACGGTGTGCCTCAATTCGAGATTCCCGCCTCCGCCATAGAGAACGGCTGCGGCGTGGTTGACTTCCTCGCGGAACACACCCAAATCTTCGCGTCCAAAGGCGAAGCCCGCCGTATGCTTAAGGACAATGGTGTCGCCATCAATAAGGCCAAAGTGAAGGAAGACTTTAATGTGACGAAGGAAAGTCTTCTGAATCAACGATATATACTCGTGCAAAAAGGTAAAAAGAATTACTATATTGTAAAAATCAACTAACTCTAATCTCAACAGTCTCACATCTCAAATCTCAAATCTCAAGTCTCAAATCTCATATTTCCATGGGCTGGTTTTCAATCATATTCATCATCGTCGTCGGCATCTTGCTGATGATATTGGACTTCCTGGTCATTCCGGGTGGCGTGGTTGCCATCATCGGAGTGCTGGGACTGGTGGCCGGCGTGGCAGCCGCATTCATACAATACGGTCCGCTGGCGGGTTTCCTCACCCTGCTGGTCACCGCAGTGTTTACCATCGGTTGCTTTGTGCTGATGATGCGCACCAAAACATGGCGCAAGTTGCAGCTGAATACCCGTATTGACAGCAAAATGAATGAGTTTGACCCTCAAAAAGTACATGTGGGCATGCAAGGGAAGGCCATCTCCCGCCTCGCGCCTATGGGCACCGGCGAGTTTGATGGCGCCGTGGTGGAAGTCTCCTCACCCCAGGATTTTATCGAGGTGGATACCGAAATTGAAATTACCCGCATTGAAGGCGGAAAAGTTTTTGTGAAACCAATAAATTAAATTAATACCATTATGACCCAGACTATTTTAATCATTATCGGTGTACTGGCGCTGGTTATCCTGTTCTTCTGGATGGTGCCGTTGCGCCTTTGGTTTATCGCCATTCTGAATGGTGTTCATGTTTCCCTTATCCAGCTTATCCTGATGCGCTGGCGTCGTGTTCCGCCAGATATGATTGTCAACGCTATGATCACCGCCACCAAAGCAGGTATCCCGTTGAACCGCGACCAATTGGAAGCCCACTTCCTCGCGGGCGGTCATGTTAAGCCTGTGGTCAGTTCCCTGATTTCAGCCGACAAAGCCAATATTCCGTTGGATTTCAAAGCGGCTACCGCTATTGATTTGGCAGGCCGTAATGTGCTGGAAGCTATCCAAACATCTGTGAATCCGAAGGTTATCAACACCCCTCCAGTGGCGGCAGTGGCCAAGGACGGTATCCAGCTTATCGCCAAAGCCCGAGTGACAGTGCGTACCAATATCCGCCAATTGGTGGGTGGCGCAGGCGAAGAGACGATCATCGCTCGTGTGGGCGAAGGCATCGTGTCCGCTATCGGTTCTGCGGAAACCCATAAGATGGTGCTCGAAAATCCGGATTCCATTTCCAAACTGGTGCTTTCCAAAGGTTTGGACTCTGGTACCGCTTTTGAGATTCTCTCCATCGATATCGCGGATGTGGA
>DGGS01000032.1 GCA_002392325.1 Bacteroidales bacterium UBA3868 | reverse complement strand
CTGGAAGGCATGGAGGCCGTGCGGAAACGCCCGGCCATGTATATTGGCGATGTCAGCGACCGCGGTCTGCACCATCTGGTGAACGAGGTGGTGGACAACTCCATTGATGAGGCGCTGGCCGGTTATTGCAACAATATTGAGGTTACGATATTAGAAGACAACTCCATATCCGTTTTGGATAACGGCCGTGGTATTCCTACGGACATGCACGAGAAGGAGCACCGCTCCGCTTTGGAGGTCGTCATGACGGTCCTCCATGCCGGCGGTAAGTTCAACAAGGACTCCTATAAGGTGTCCGGCGGTCTGCACGGCGTGGGCGTGTCCTGCGTGAACGCTCTTTCCAAGCACATGATTGCGGAGGTTTTCAGAGACGGCAAGCATTTCATGCAGGAATATGCCTATGGCAAACCGCTTTATCCGGTGAAAGTGGTGGGCGAGAGCGACTACCGCGGCACCAAGATTACCTTCACCCCCGATGAGACCATCTTCTATGTGACGAAATACGATTTTGAGCGCCTTTCTGACCGTCTGAAAGAACTTGCCTACCTGAACAAGGGCATCCGCCTTTCGATAGAGGATTTGCGCAAGACGGACGAGAACGGTGCCCATCCGAAGCACGAATTCTATTCCGAGAACGGTTTGCGCGACTTCATCATGTATTTGGACCAGGGGCGTTCCAAAATCACCTCCAAACCCATCTACATTGAGGGTGAACGCCAAGGTGTCCCAGTGGAAGTGGCCATGCAGTATAACGACTCGTTTACTGAGAATATCCATTCCTATGTCAACAACATCAACACTATTGAGGGTGGTACGCACCTGACGGGTTTCCGTATGGCCCTTACCCGCACGCTGAAGAAGTATGCGGACGACAACAAGATGCTTGACAAGTTGGCCAAGGACAAGATTGAGATTTCGGGTGATGACTTCCGCGAAGGCCTTACCGCCATCATTTCCGTGAAGGTGGCTGAGCCGCAGTTCGAGGGCCAGACGAAAACCAAGCTCGGCAACAGTGAGGTGTCCGGTATCGTGAACCAGATGGTGGGCGAGATGCTGACCAACTACTTGGAGGAAAATCCGAAGGATGCGAAGGATATAGTGGATAAGGTGGTGTTGGCCGCCCAGGCGCGCCATGCCGCCCGCAAGGCCCGCGAGATGGTGCAGCGCAAGACCGCCTTCAGCGGATCCGGACTGCCGGGTAAACTGTCGGACTGCTCCTCGAAAGACGCCTCCAAGTGCGAGCTTTTCCTCGTGGAGGGTGACTCTGCAGGCGGAACGGCCAAGCAGGGCCGCGACAGCCATTTCCAGGCAATCCTGCCGTTGCGCGGTAAGATCCTGAATGTGGAGAAAGCCATGCAGCACCGCATCTTTGAAAGCGAAGAGATCAAAAACATCTATACGGCCCTCGGCGTGACCATTGGTACCGAGGAGGACAGCAAGGCGCTGAATATCTCCAAACTCCGTTACCACAAGGTGATAATCATGACCGATGCCGATGTGGACGGCAGCCATATTGCCGCGCTGATTCTGACCTTCTTCTTCCGTTACATGCGCGAACTGATTGAGAATGGCCATGTCTATATCGCCACACCGCCGTTGTATTTGATCAAGAAAGGCAAATACCAGAAATACGCCTGGTCGGAAGAGCAGCGCACGCAGTTTACCGCTGAGGCCGCTGGCGACAACGAGGATGCCAAAGTGCATGTGCAGCGTTACAAAGGTTTGGGTGAGATGAACGAGGAACAGCTGTGGAGCACCACGATGGATCCGAACAGCCGAACACTTCGCCAGGTGACTATTGAGAACGCCGCCGAAGCCGACCGCGTGTTTGCCATGCTGATGGGCGATGAAGTGCCTCCTCGTCGTGAATTTATTGAACAAAACGCAACATATGCCAACATCGATGCCTAATCCCGAACAAGAGGTTCAAAGCCCAGTGGTGGCCGAAGAACCACAACAGGAAGTCCTTGCGACCGAACCCGCTTCAAGCGAAACTCCCGCCAAAACCGTCGAGGATGTCATTCGCATGAAGAATGTGAGCATTTTCCAAAAGAAATTGCTCGTCTTGAAAGACATCTCTTTTTCTGTGAAACCCGGTGAGTTTGTCTATCTGATTGGCAAAACCGGTAGCGGCAAATCATCTATCCTGAAGTCTCTGATTGCTGAAATCAGACCTACAGGTGAGGAGGCGTCTTTCATTGGTTATGACCTGTTGACCTTGAAAGAGAAGAAGATACCGGAACTCCGCAAGAAAATCGGTATGGTGTTTCAGGATTACCAGCTGATGAGCGATATGACCATCATCCAAAATCTGATGTTTGTGTTGCGCGCCACGCAATGGAAAGACAAGACGGCTATGCTGAACCGCTGTGAAGAAGTGCTTGATTTGGTGGGACTTGCCACCAAGGATTTCAAGCTGCCTTCCCAACTTTCCGGAGGCGAGCAGCAGCGTGTGTGCATTGCGCGCGCTTTGCTCAACAAACCTGAAGTTATCCTGGCCGATGAGCCGACGGGTAACCTTGACCCCATCACGGCGGAGGAGATTTTCCAGGTGTTCCACAACATCAACAAATCGGGTACCACTATCCTGATGGCCACCCACAATTTCTCGATGATTGACAAATTCCCGTCCAGAACCATCTGTATTGAGGATGGCAAGCTGATAGATTCAGGTGTGTAATGCTCTCCATACTGTTGTCAACATATAATGTTGTCGTGCAGCCCTTGGTGCATGATCTGCTGCATCAGGCGCGCCAGTTGAACATTCCGTTTGAGATTCTGATTGAGGATGATGCCTCAACAGACCGGAGTGTTTGCGTGGAGAATCATGCGTTGTTGTCGGAACCGGAAGTTGCTTATTTCCAGAATCATGTGAATAAAGGCCGATCCAAGGTGCGCAACCATCTGGCGGCAGCGGCAAACTATCCCTATTTGCTCTTTATTGACGGGGATGCGGGCATGAAAAACGCTAATTTCATATCCCAATATGTGCAGTATCTTCGTTTCCATCAGCAGCTTGACAAACCGTTTGTGGTTTTAGGCGGCGTGGCATACCGGGAAATGACTCCCGATCCTGCTTTCCGTTTGCGCTGGAAGTACGGGCTTGCCCGGGAGCAGAAAACAGCCGCTATCCGAAACATCGCCCCGTACAAATCCTTTACGCCATTTAATATGCTGATTTCCAAATCGGTATTCGATGAAGTCAGTTTTGATGAATGGTTTACTACCTACGGTTTTGAGGATACGGTTTTCGGTGACCAGTTACGCCGCAAAGAGATAACGGTTGAGCATATAGACAATGAGCTTTACCATGACGGCATAGATTCCAACGCCGATTATTTGCGTAAGGTGGAAAGCGCCATGGGCAATCTGGCCGCTTTGTACAAGGCGGGCAAGTTGCCCGACAGCTTCGTGCGTGAAAGCCGCCTGTTGCAGACTTATACACGATGCAAGCGTGTCCGAATGGCAGGTTTGGTGGGCTTGTGCCTGCGCATAGTGAAACGCCCGCTCCGCTGGCTGGCCGTTACAGGATCTTCGGTGACCGCCCTCGACCTGCTCAAATTGGAAGGGCTGATTGCGGCGCTGAGGCGATAATAATATTTCTGTTTTATCGGATTTTCTTCTGTGTGATTATGTGAATAATTGCCTTTTTTACTATTTTTGCAAGCGTAAAGTTTGCCATGCGAACTTGATATTATTAACCTAAAAAAACAAAGTTTATGAAATTGTTGAATCATTTGGCCCCAGCGGCCTGGAAGAATTGGAGTTCCAACATTATGACAGAAATTACGCTGAAAGTCACCGATGAGAGTTTGCTGCCCATGTTGCGTAAGCTGTTCCGCTCCATGGAAGGTGTGGAAATGGTGACACACCGCCGCAAGAAAAGCGGTATTGAAAAGGCATTGGATGATGTGAAGGCGGGAAGAGTGACAAAATGGGATAGTCCTGATCAAATGTTTGATGCTCTGTCCTTATGAGCTCCCATTCGGATATCTTTTGATTACCAATTACACATCACTTGCACCTTCACTTCCGTTTTGTGCGGCTTGTCAATTTGCGTGAGGCCACTGCTAATGATTTGTCGGTCAATGTAATAGGTGTGTGCTAACCGCAACCAAATACTCAGCCACTTGTATTTGTAGCGTACGACAAAATAGCCCCGAACCCCTTTGTAATAGTAGGAGCCGATGCTGAAAGCGTAATACACATCGTTTTCGTACGCATATAGACGCTCATCGTAACGGTCTGTGTCAAAGTATGCTACGCGCGTATGCAAGGCAATGTCGGGCTTGTTGAAAGTTATGCCGATGTCCTGATACAGCAACAATCCAGTATAGTGTTCACGGCTCATGGGGTATTGGTTCCGAATCCAATCCAGTTCGGTTTTCAGCTTCAGGTTCGGTAGGGGAGTGTTCGACCAAATGAGGCGCAGTTTGTGCCTCCGATGCTCCTTTATCTCTTTGTAATAAGTTGATTCACCGTTGTTTTCCGGTTTGTCGCGGAAAGTGTACTTTAGTTGCAAGTTGCTGTTTCGGTGGAGGTTGATCAGCCCCGAAATGCCCAAGTCCAATCCCTGAATCGGGGCGTCGGTGCGGTAGGTGAGTTTGGTAAGGCGGTAGTAGTCGGCGAAAAAGTCCAGCGTGATGCGCCGTGAGAGGATGTAGTTGCCAGTCAGGTAGAATCCCATCTCGCCGGCGTTTTGGGAGTTGCTGCCGAAGGCGTGACCCAAAGGGTTGGTATAGCGTTTGCCATAATGGCGGAAGATGGCAGCGATTTTCAGGATGGGCGTGATGTTGAATACAGCGGCTTGCAAAAGTCCGAGCGCTCCGTCTTGGTTGAACGCCAATTCTCCGAATATCAGATGTTTGAATAGGATGGCCTGGTAATCTGCGCCCACATTGAAACCGGTTGGTTTCCAACTGGATGTGAACCGTTCGGCGATGGATGTGCCACTGGTGTCGGTGCGGCTGTAGGCCGCAAACCGTGCGCCGACGCGGAACAGTTTGCGCCGGAAGG
>DGGS01000231.1 GCA_002392325.1 Bacteroidales bacterium UBA3868 | reverse complement strand
ACGATCTGAGCAAGCACGCTGTGGCCTACCGCGCCCTGTCCCTGCTGATCCGCCGTCCGCCGGGACGCGAAGCATACCCTGGCGACGTGTTCTACCTGCATTCCCGTCTGCTGGAGCGTTCCGCACGGGTGGACGCCAAATACGGCGGCGGCTCCATTACAGCGCTGCCGATCATTGAAACCCAGGCCGGCGACGTGTCCGCCTACATCCCCACCAATGTGATTTCCATCACCGACGGCCAGATATTCCTGGAAACATCCCTGTTCAACGCAGGTGTGCGTCCCGCCATCAATGTCGGTATCTCCGTGTCGCGTGTGGGTAGCAACGCGCAACTCAAGTCCATGAAAAAAGTGGCCGGCACGCTGAAACTCGACCAGGCGCAGTACCGCGAGATGGAATCCTTCGCCAAGTTCGGTTCCGATGTGGATGCCGCCACGCAGTTTGTGCTCGACAAGGGCGCGCGCAATGTGGAGATTCTGAAACAACCGCAATATACGCCCTACCGCGTGGAAGAGCAAATCGCCATTATCTTCTGCGGTGTCCGCGGTCTGCTTCAAAACATCCCAATCAACAATATCTGCAACTTTGAAACCGCTTTCATCCACCACATGCATGAGATGCATCAAGATATTCTGGACACCTTAAAATCCGGCAAAATTGATGATGACATCATGCAGAAACTGCAAGATGCCTGCAAAGAGGTTTCCGTCAAATTCGAGAACTAGTCATGGGCAACCTCAAGGAAATACGAACCCGCATCAGCTCGATAGAATCGACGCAGAAGATCACCAGTTCCATGAAATTGGTGTCGGCGGCCAAGTTGCGCCGTGCGCAAACCGCCATCCAGTACCTGCGCCCTTACTCGGAGAAACTGACCGAAATCCTGCACAACCTGTCAGCCTCGGCCGGTTCCATGGAGGAAATGCCTCTGTTTGAGCAACGTACGCCCGAAAAGGTGGTCATCGTGGTCATCACCTCCAACAAGGGACTCTGCGGTGCGTTCAACGCCAACATCATCAAGACGGTCAACCACTTGGTGGAAGAGCAATATGCCGCACAGCATGCTGCCGGCAATGTGAAACTGGTGTGCATTGGCAAAAAAGGGTACGAGCAACTGCATGCGCACTACCCTGTCATGGAGCACAACGACGACCTCCTGGATACCCCGGAGTTCACCACCATCGCCAGCATCTGCGACCAGCTGACACAAGGATTTCTGAAGCACGAAATCGACAAAGTGGACATCGTCTATAACCAGTTCCTGAATGCCGCCACCCAACGGCTTACCGTAGAAGGATTTCTGCCCATCAGCGGCATAGAAGACGGTGAGCAAAGTCCGATCACACAGGATTACATCATAGAACCATCCCCCGAGGAAGTGCTTACCGAGCTGATTCCCAAGATTTTAAAAAATCAACTCTACAAGACTTTATGTGATTCTATTGCTTCGGAGCACGGAGCCCGCATGATTTCCATGACCAAGGCCACGGACAACGCCACGGAGATTTTGCGCGACCTGCGCCTCAAGTACAACAACGCCCGCCAGTCCTCCATCACCAACGAACTGATTGAGATTGTGAGCGGCGCCGAAGCACTGAAAGGGTAAACCTTTATTCTTTACATTATAAAAAAACGCCCGTATGCAATAATACGGGCGTTTTTTCGTTATCCAATCAACCGTTAAAAAACAAAACAACATGAATGCAAAATTGTATCATGGCGGCATTGTTATGCCCTGCCTAATCCTTCTGTTCATTACTCGTCTTCAGGCGCAAGTGGCGATTCAGCCGTTGCACTTCACCCGTGCCTTACATGATTTTCCAGCCGCACGCTGCATGCTGTCCGACCCATTCCTAAACGCTTCATTCCGCAACGATTTCTGCACGAAAGAAATGATGTTCAAGGAGTTGGAGTTCGATTTTATTCATCATCAGGATGCGCTTCTGACCACCATAACGCACTACGGCTATGGCAGTTTTGGCGAACTGGCCGTGCATCTCGGTTACGGACGGCGCTTCGGCAACAAAGTCAGTGTGGCCCTCCGAAGCGTGTATCTGCTCAACCACGCCAAACACTACGCGCCAAGGCACTCCTTCACCGTGGATTTCTCCATCTGTTACAAAATAACAGACAAAATTTGCCTGTCAGTTGTCCTTTTTAATCCCATCCGAATGAAATACGGCATCACAGGAGAAGAGGTGATTCCCATGAAATTCGGGCTGCAAGGAGATTTCCAACCCTCCGAAAAAATCTTGCTATCGCTGTACGGCAGCAAAACACTGCCCGGGGAATTCGACATCGGCGCACGCCTCCATTTCCAACCGGACAAGCATTTGATTTTATCTGGCATAGCATCCACAACAAACTGTGGAATAGGTGTTTGCATTCCGTGGAAAGGGTTTTTATTCAGTGCCCAATGCCAATGGTATTACCGAATAAGCGTATCGCCGCAGTGCGGAGTGGGATATTATTTCAAAAAGGAATGAGTTCTCACATTTTCATAATAACAAAAAAACAGTCAATGATATAGAAGTTGACCCAACATAATTGGTCTATTGATTTGGATTCCGCCGTTCACTATGTTCACGGCGGAATGGTGCACGCACTGAAGTGTTTTTGGGAAAGATGGGCGGCATTAGAGGGCATTCCAAACACAGCACCAACTTTCTGCCGCCCATCTTTCCCTCCTTCACCTGGGTGGCCGCGCACCATTCCGCGAGATGCGCAAGCGTGAGCGGAATCTATTAATACAAAACTATATGGTATAAAATAATCACAATCTAAATGACATTTCTCTACTATGAAAACAAAAACACTATTTTTCATCACTTTATTATTCCATCCTATATGGGACCTATGTGCTCAAACCGACAGCAACATGTATAACATCCCCTCCATGGACATCATCGAAAACACTCTGGAAGAAACTTTGGACGATGAAAACATATCCGCGGACGATTTATTGGAAGAACTGGAAGCATTGGGCACAAGCAAGCCCAACCTCAACAAATTGGATTATGAAGTTGCTATAAGATTGCTAAAACTATCTGATTATCAATATTATCAATTACAACTCTATTTGGAGAATTACGGGACTTTGTCCAGCATTTACGAGTTGGATGGCATGGATGGTTTCGGGCAGAAGGAGCGAGAGCGGCTGGAGCAACTTGTGGTTGTGGCTCCGGCACCTGAGAGTTCATCCTTTTTCAAAGATTTTTTCAAGAAGGGCAAATCCAAGCTTCTGGTACGATACCAGCAGATACTGGAACGACAGGCGGGATATGACACCTCCCGTGCCACGCATTATGACGGGTCGCCCATCCGTGCAATGTTTCGATACTCCTTTGAGACGCAAAACAAGTTTTCATTGAAGATTTCGGGCGAGAAGGATCCTGGAGAGCAGTTTTTCAAGGGAAAACAGCGATACGGATTCGATTTCTATTCAGGATCGGCATCCATCAAAGACATCGGGATACTAAAGCACACTGTCATAGGTGATTACCGACTCAACTTTGGGCAGGGGTTGGTGCTGGGCTCGTCGCTGCTGTCGGGGAAAGGCGGAGGAGTGGAATCGGTGCGCAGGTTCGGCACGGGCATCCGGGCCATTGCGCCCACCAGCGAGGGCGACTTTCTCCGGGGCACGGCCGTGACCCTGGGGCACACCAACGTCCAGGGCACCCTCTTCGCAGGCCGCTCCTTCGGCAGCACCAACAATGCGCTGGGCGCAGACTTCTCCTTCCGGCGCAAACTGTTCCGCGTCGGCGCACGGTTTGCTGCCTACAGCCGCACCGACACCAGTGGCACATCCATCGCCGAACGGTTCACATCCAGTTGGAAACCAACCGGTTTCAATGTGGGCGCAGATTACCAGGCCATCCTATTCAAA
>DGGS01000162.1 GCA_002392325.1 Bacteroidales bacterium UBA3868 | reverse complement strand
CGCGGATGGCCTTCAGCCGCGATTCCAGCTGCTCAAGGTCGCACTTGCCCTCGGAAACCTCTCGGGAGAGCTGGTTCACCGCCACCACCTTGTCGAGACTCGCACCTTTGATGGGGATGAATCTACTGCGGGCGAACCCTTTCGCCGTGGCCATAATGCCGTTGCTGAGCACAAAGAAACTCTCATCGTCCACGCCATAGTGACCGGCGATTCGCCGCATAGTCTCGTCCACGCGCGAAATTTCCGCCCCGTTTTCCAACAGGATTGCCCCGGCCTCGTAAGCCAGCTCCATAATTTTGCTGTTGTCGTCCATTGTTTATCGGGTATTATCTCAGCTGTTCGTAAGGTGTTGGATTACCTCCTCCGCGCGCTCAAAATCTTGCCGATATACATGTGATGGATGCCGGCGGGGAAGTTCTCGTAACGCTTGCGCGGGATCTCCTCAAAACCGGACGGGTCGAACGGAGCACGGTAAATGACCTCACACTCATAAACCTCGCGGGCCTCCAAATAATAGGGTGCGCCATTCTCCGTATAGGCGATGTGCAAACCCAAGGCCTCACCCTTGTCACCATCACGACCGCTGTGCGTGCCCATGTAATTGAGCACTTCCTTCTGATCGTCATCAAATACCATGACAGTGAAATACTTATACTTCTCCATAAACTTGTAAGTGTATCGGGCCGGGGCCACATAAACGGTGATGGTGTTCACATTATACCCCCACACATTTCCCAACGCACCCCATCCTATGGTCATGGCATTATGATGCTCCTTATCACCACTGGCCAACAAAAGACCCGCACCCTTGAACCAATCAAACGGATTGAGATTCGTCGTCTTGGCATAGTCAAATTCCTCAAAATCAGATTCCTGAATCGGACGACCGCCTTTCCCATCTTGAGCATATAAATTCATTCCGGCAATAAATACCACCAGTGACACCCAAAGTGTCATGCATAACTTTTTCATAATCTTCATTTTATTTTAACCCTGCAAAAATAGCATTTTCGCATTATTTCTAATAAAAATATGTATTTTTGTGCCGTTTTAAAGCATCTACGCCATGAATATAGACACTATCGACAAACAAGCGCGCATCGCCGTCCTAATCCCTTGCTACAACGAGGAATACGCTATCGCTCAAGTGGTGCGCGACTTCAAGGAGGCGCTACCAGAGGCCACCGTCTTTGTTTATGACAACAACTCCACCGACCGCACCGCGGAACTGGCCGCCGGAGCCGGGGCCGTCGTGCGCCGCGAACCCCTGCAAGGCAAGGGCAACGTGGTACGGCGCATGTTCCGCGAAATAGAGGCTGACTGCTACATCATGGTGGACGGCGACGGCACCTACAACCCCGCCGACGCACCCGCCCTCGCCCGCGCCGTGCTGGAAGAACAGGTCGATATGGCTATCGGCGACCGCCTCTCCACCACCTACTTCCAAGAGAACAAACGCCCCTTCCACAATATGGGCAACAAACTGGTGCGCAACCTCATCAACCGCTTCTGGAACAACGACATCCGCGACATCATGACCGGTTACAGGGCCTTCAGCCGCCCCTTCGTGAAACTCTTCCCCGTCATGACCCAGAACTTCGAAATCGAGACCGAAATGACCATCCATGCCCTTGACAAACGGTTCACCGTCAAGGCCATTCCCTCCCAATATGCCGACCGCCAAGAGGGCGAGTCAAAACTGAACACCTACAAAGACGGCTTCAAAATCCTGAAGACCATCTTCTCACTCTTCAAAGAATACCGACCGATGCTATTTTTCGGCATACTCGCCATCGTCCTCCTGCTCATCGCCATCATCCTCTTCATCCCAATCCTGGTCGAATTCTTCAAAACCGGACTGGTGCCTCGCTTCCCCACCCTGTTCTGCGCCGGATTCCTGGCCATCACCGGCATCATGTCATTCTTCACCGGCCTTATCCTGGATGTCATCATCAAAAAAGACCGTAAGAATTACGAACTGAGAGTCATTAATTTCAAACAGTCATGAAAAAACGTTGGTTCCGGTTTGTTGCGGTCTTCGTAGTGCTGATAGCCAGTTTTATGCTGTTCGCCACGCTTTCGTGCTGGATGCCCGACCGCGCCATCCAGAAACATGTCAGCCAAGCCGCCCTCACACTCCACAAAAACGGGATTTATCCGAACGCTATGATTGATAAGGTGGCGTGCCGGCAAGACAATTTCACGGATGCCATCATCCTCAACCAGATATTCTGCATAGACCGCAGCCACCCCTTGAAATCAGCCATGAGTGCTGTAAGAGGGTGTTCAGACAACCCCTTTGATGTCACGGGCGCCTTGCTCAAAACCACACGCTACGAGCCGGATATCCTCCCCATCACATACCCCCGATACTGGCACGGCAACACCTTCCTGTTCCGTTTCCTGTTGTCGTTCATGAGTTACTCCAACCTGCAATGGCTGATGTTCGCGGTGAGCACGCTGCTGCTGGTTTTCTTTGTCATCTGTTACTATCCCCGCGCCGGTATCTGGAACACGCTTGCCTTTGTGCTCAGCTGGCTCCTCGTCTATGGGTTTGTGATGCAGTTTTCCATGCAGTTCTTCCCCGTACTCGCCCTGGCTCTCATCTGCTCCATCCTGATCATCCCCCATGATGACAATCCGGCATACATCGCCATGCTCCTCTTCGTAATCGGTTGCCTCACCTGCTATTTTGACCTGCTCACCACACCCCTGCTCACCTTCGGATGGCCGCTGGCGGTTTGGATATCCCTGCAAAGGTCATCCACTCTAAATCTGAAAGACAGCTTGTTGCAAATCACGGGATGGGGTGCGCTTTGGGGCACCGGATACGGCCTCACCTTCGCCTCCAAATGGGCACTGGGCAGTTGGATTCTGAAAACCAATGTGCTTCAGGATGCCGCCGACCAAGTGGCGTACCGCATGACCTCCAGCGATTTCACCCGTTGGGACGCCGTCACCCAGAATTTCAGCATGCTGCCTCTGTCGATGCTGCTGACAGTTCTCATTTTGTTATGCATCCTCATGGTGCTGCGCTTCCGCGCGCAAGGGGGCACCAAAGCGCTGCTCCTGCTGATGACCGCCCTCCTGCCTTATGTCTGGTACTTGCTGGTCGCCAACCACAGTTACCTGCACGCCTGGTTTACCTACCGCTTGCAAGCCGTCAGCATCGCCGCCCTGCTCATGGCCATCCTCAGCTTCTGCTCCGACAGGACAAGGCGTTTTTCAAGGCGCTAATACACAGCAATATATCATTTCCATCTCAATGGGCTGTTTAAGTAAACAACCGTACCTAAACAGATAAAAAGCAGATAATAAATAAAGATATCTATCCATCACAACACTAAAAACAGCAGAATTATGAAAAGAACTATTCTTATCCTGTGCGCCGCCTTGCTGATGGCAGGATGCGGCAATTCTGAAAAGAAATTGCAGAAACGCGCTTTCGAACTATGTCAGTACATCCCAGACCATCAGCTGTTGGAAAAATCGAAAGCATACATGACGGACGATTTTTACGCCGTGCTCGACACCATGTTCCATCATCTTCCCGAGCACGAAGCCATGGACCACGAGTGGCTTTACTATTTCGTAACTGGGAATGGCGGCACTATCGCTGATTATGAGGTCTCGAATGTGGAACTCATCGACCCGACCCATGCGGTGGCCACCATCAAAGTTCGACAGAAATGGGAGGACGGCTCTTTTGATAAGAATAGCGACATCGAAGAGCATCAACTCTATATGGAAAAGGTAAATGGTCAATGGCTCATGTCTGATTTTGACGGGCATAAAGCCGACTGCATCTACCATATTGCCATCAACAAACAGGAGCAAGTGGTGCGCCAGGCCATCAGCGAATATCTGGTCAAGGAAATCGGCAAGCATTATCAGAAAGGCGAGTTGTGCGTGCCCACACTGATGATGGTACACGAAACCGACTCCTGCGTATGGGGCGATTTCTGGGTGATGTGGTACAATCGCTCCGGCGACACGCTCAAGACGGTTTCGGGTGGCAACCACTCAGGAGTGATGACCTTAAGCAAAAAGGACGGCAAAGTAACTGTAACCGGTTTCGAGCAGACCGTTGACGGTGCCGGCAACGAAGCAAGCGCCAAACGCATCTTCGGGGAGCATTACGACATCTATCAGAACATGCACTCCAACGATAATGTCCGCGAGGCCGTCCGCCAGGAACAACTGCGCGAATACCTCAAACGCCACAATCTCGACATCCATTATTACCAGGACTACGGCTGGCCTGTGGTAAAATTATAGCCATCCTGAAATCACCGGCATCCGCCACCTGGGCCATCACCCAACGAAACAATCTCTAATTGAAAACACAAGCAACATGAAAAAAACTTTGTTTTTGCTGCTATTCACCGCCTCTTTGTCGCTATATGCGCAGGACATAGACCATTACAAACAGATTGTCAAGGAGTTGAGTTCCTCCAAATACCAGGGCCGCGGCTATGCATACGATGGTGCCAACGAGGCGGGAAAATACCTGTTGTGGGAATTTGCAACTGCAGGTGCTGATGAGCTTTGGCGACAGAATTTCACCATCGACATCAACACATTCCCAGGCAAGATGGAAATGTCGGTTGATGGCAAAAAACTAACAGCGGGCGTGGATTTTTCCATGCGCGAGTACTCGCCCGGCGTGCGCGGCACTTACAATCTCTACTATGTGGACACGGCCAACTACAACGCCGAAAAGATGTTCGAAGATTTGGCCAAACCCGAATACAAAGACTGCTTTGTAGTCTGCGATTTCTGGTTTTCATACAAGCACCACAAAGATTTCCAGAAAATTTGGGGCAAGGAGGGATGCACAAACGCGGGAATGATACAGACATGGGAACCGCTGCTGAAGTTTTACAAGGCATACGGAGAGAAAATCATGGGCAAACCTGTCATCTGGACCACCTCCGACTTCCCGAAGGATGCCAAAAGTATCACCGTCAACATTGAGAACAAGTTCCTGAAGGATTACGAGCTTTTCAATGTCATCGCCAAGGTGGAGGGCAAACGGCACGACAGCTGCTATGTCTTCACGGCACACTACGACCATCTGGGCAACCTTGGCAAGAAGGTCTATTACGCCGGTGCCAACGACAACGCTTCGGGCACGGCGGCCATCGTGACATTTGCCAAATATTACGCCCAGAACCGCCCCGAGTACGACATGTACTTCATCGCTTTCTCCGGAGAAGACGCCAACCTGCGCGGTTCGGAATACTATGTGGAGCATAATCCTGTCGTACCGCTAACGCAAATCAAGTATTTGTTCAACATTGACATGATCGGAGACAACAACCCAGTACAGTACTGCGAGGTAAGCGACGAGGGCATGAGCGGTTTTGCCCTATTCGAGCAAATCAACAACGAAAAACACTACTTCAAGTCCTTGAACAGAGGCGAGTTGGCCGGCAACAGCGACCACTACCCTTTCGCCCAACGGCATGTGCCTTGCATCTTTTTCGAGAATGAGGAAGGTGATGCGTTCAAGTATTACCATACTGTCTTTGACACATACGAAAATGCCATATTCGACAGTTACGAGCCGATTTTCAAAATAATAAGAGATTTTGTGGAAAAACACGCTTCCCCACAAGTGGAAGGCCACTACATTTACAAACATGCCTTTGAGTATGATTTGGATGGGAATCACTTTGATGTG
This sequence comes from Bacteroidales bacterium UBA3868, assembly GCA_002392325.1. Classification (GTDB taxonomy): domain Bacteria; phylum Bacteroidota; class Bacteroidia; order Bacteroidales; family WCHB1-69; genus F23-D06. The sequence continues at coordinate 3,010 of DGGS01000162.1, read as the reverse complement.
CATGAGACAGGCACGATGGACTTTTACCCCGACGGCACCGCCCTTGATTCCGCCCAGCAGGTGTATGAGGTCACGCTATCAGATGGCAACAAGATAACCTATGTGTTTAACTATGTCAGTCCCAGTCGCTGGAAACTTGAAGGGGAGGATTTCTTCTTCTCGGGCATAAAAGAAAATTTCCGTATGGAGGTAATGGAAGGTGGCGATAAAGAGCCCGCCCTGGCACAAAAGATCATGGATGTCATAGGCGGCAGCATCGACTACAAATACAAATTTCACTTGGACGCACTGACAGCTGACAAGTTGCAATGGAGTTTCATTTACCGCGATGGCCATTCCGACACCTGGGAGTTCTATCGGGCTCCGTTGCGTTAGTGTTGTTTAAATTCGTTGGCAACGACTTTTTATAGAAGACTATCTCGCCCTTATGATTTATCTTGTTTTAGCCATAATATTTTCTTCCGGTGTTTTTGTCACCATGCGTTTTTTCAAACGCTTCGAATTGGACAATCACCAGGCCCTGATGTGGAACTATGTCTTCGCCACCGTCACCGGATTCCTGATATGTGGCAAATACGACACCATTCCCCAATTGGTCCATGAACCATGGTTTGGTCTGGCTTTGTTGACCGGTTTCTGGTTCATCTTCACCTATCTGCTGATGACGGCCTCAGCCCAATCATCGGGCGTCACCATCACTTCACTCTCCAGCAAGTTGTCAGTGGTACTTCCCACCTTGGCCGGCGTGCTCATCTTTCATGAGCATCTGAACATGAAAGTCGCAACGGGCATCTTTTTGGCCTTAATCGCATTGGTTTTAGTATTGGGAGGAAACAGCAAAACAACTGACAACGCACAGAGAACCAATCTATTACTTCCCTTATTGATTTTCTTTGGCACCGGCATCGGTGACATTCTGATGAAACTCAACCAGCAACACAACACCGGCAACAATATGGGATTCATGATCGCATTTATCTACATGATCGCCATGCTGTTCGGCATTATCCTGGTGGCATCTGACCTCATCCGTGGAAAAACCAAATGGCAAAATAAGAATTTAGTTGGGGGTATCGCGCTGGGCGTCATCAACTTTTTCTCCACATACTGTGTATTTCACGCTATGCGCTTTTTTGACAATGTGGTTTTATTCCCCGTTTACAACATTGGTGTTGTCTGTCTCACCGCCCTCATCGGTTGGCTTCTTTTCAAAGAAAAACTGACTTGGAAGAATTATCTCGGTCTTGCCATTTCCATCATTGCCGTGGTTCTGATTACGGTAAAGCTCTAACACCTGCACAATCCACAAGGAATTATAAACAAGTGACTTACTATGAACTGGACCATCATCATCATTGAAACTCTCGTCATGACCACCATTTTTACAGTCATGATCTTGATTCCACTCATGAAGAATCCCGTATGGTGGATTCACGATTATCCGGAGGACATCCAGGAGGAGTACTTCAAGACCCACGAGCGCGTGCCGTCGAAGTTCTTCACCAAGACCGTGCTGCTCAAGAAGGGCTGTGCGCTGCTCGTCACCCTCGCCGTGATGCTCGGACTGATGAAGTTGGCCGGTGCCTACAACTTCTGGACAGCGTTCGCGCTGAGTTACGGCATTTGGCTTGTCATCGACTGGTACGACTGCTTCTTCCTCGACTGGGTGCTCTTCGCCAACATGAAATCTGTGCGCCTTCCTGGCACCGAGCACATGGACGCCGCCTACCACCAGAAAAAGTACCACTTCGTGCAATCCCTCTGGGGAATGCTCATCGGTCTGATTCCGTGCTTGATCGGAGCCGGAATTTACGCTTGGCTGCTTTGTTAACAAAACCAGCAGTTCCGTATGTTGCGTTGAACCCATCAAAACAGTATCTGTTAAAGCAAAAAAGAGAAAAGAAATAAATAATGGAACAGAAATTATGCCAGAGCTGCGGAATGCCGCTCACCCCAGAAATCCTCGGCACCAACGCCGATGGCACCCAAAACGAAGAATACTGCATCTACTGCTACAAGGACGGCGCCTTCACCGACGACTTGACAATGGAAGAGATGGTGGAGTCCTGCGCCCAGTTCGTGGATGAGTACAACAAGAGCACCGGCCAAAACCTCACCCAAGAGGAACTGAAGTCGATGCTGCGCCAGTTTTATCCAACTCTTAAGCGTTGGCAACTGCCCGCCGACCAGCTGCCGCACGCCACCTCACCCATCAAGCAACAACTGATTGATGAGGTGAATGCGCTCGGCATCAACGGTTTGCCAAAAATCGAAAACCTTTTCGTGCTGCAAGGCTCGTTCATCAATTTGGAGTACACCATCAACGGCAACAAAGTGAAACTCCTCGACGACAACGCCACTTATTGGGGCACGCAAGTGGAAATCGGCAACGGCCGTTGCTTCGGCATCGCCTGCGACGAGCACCACATTCTCGTGAGCGAGTACGGCAAGGATGGCGCGGATGCCGAAATAGTAACACTAAAAAGACGATAAAGAATTGTTGTAATTGCAATGAAACACGAAATCAACCCCAAAGAAACCCCGCGCGCCTTCGCCTTCGAGATGTGGATGACCGCGCCCATGCCGATGGTGACGCTGGTGAAGACGATGAATGTGACCAAACTGTTGAAAACCAGCCGGAAGAGCGACATCAAGTTCAACACGCTGATGTGCTGGTGCATCGGGAAGACGGCCACCGGGACGGAGGAACTGCACCTGCTGCCCGAGGACGGCAAGCTGTTCCGCTACGACCAGATCGCCGTCAATGTGGTGGTGCGCAACCGCAAGGGCGGCATCAACTCCTGCGACATCCCCTTCACCGACGACCTTCAACAGTTCAACCGCGACTACATCGCGCTGACCACCAAAGTGGCGGAGGAGTGCGCGAGCAGCTTCCTCGACGGCTACATGATTGTCGGCACCTCCGCGATGATCCAGACAGAGCTCGAATGCATCGTCAACCAATACACCGACAAGTTCCTCAACCCGATGGTGATGTGGGGCAAATATC
>DGGS01000124.1 GCA_002392325.1 Bacteroidales bacterium UBA3868 | reverse complement strand
TCGAACGGTATTACGAGCCGAAGTACCAGGATTTTGCGACAAAGCGCTTTAAGGAGTCCATCTTCCAGGCGCAGGTGAAGCCCGATGTGGTGTATGGAACCGCCAAAGGGTACTGGTGTTCCTATCCGATGAACGACACCAAGTACTTGAAAATGCTGACCAGCACGCTCGGCAAAACCGCCTCACGCCGGAACCTGGATCTGACGATGGATGTGTATATGCCTGAAGATGACACACTTGACAGGCATCCCTTGATAGTGTTCCTGCACGGCGGCGCCTTCTATTTCGGCGACAAGGGGGCCACCACCATGTCGGAATGGTGCAAGCATTTTGCCGAAACGGGATATGTCACCGCCTCCATCAACTACCGGTTGGGGTTCCAGATCTCGAGAGCATCCATACAGCGTTGCGGATACATGGCCATTCAGGATGCGCATGCGGCCCTCCGTTATCTGGTAGCTAACGCAAAGGAATACGGCATCGACACCAACGCCATCTTCGTGGCCGGCACGAGCGCCGGAGCCATCACCGCCCTCAATGTCGCCCTGACAACCAACGCCACTTGCCCCGCATTCGTGCAAGAGCACAACCTGACACAAAAATGCGGACGACTGGAAGACTCCGGCAACTCGCTGAAAAACAAATTCAAAGTCAAAGCCATCGCCAACATGTGGGGCGCCCTGTACGATCTTGATGTGCTTAAGAACAAACGCATCCCCATCATCTCGTTCCATGGCACTGAAGACCATATCGTACCTTACGACGAAGGATACCCCTTTTCCTCACTCAAAAGCAATATTGGCGAAAGACTCTTTGACAAGATGTACGGATCCAAAGCCATACATGAGCGCATGAACGAACTGCACATCCACAACCAGTTTTTCCCGATAGAAGGCATGGGGCACTCCCCCTACGAAGATGCGGACGGCCATTTAAACCACAATTATTATTTCATCCAAAACAAAATCCAGAATTTTTTCCTGGACATCCTATGCGGGAACTGCTCTGTCGGATATGACAAAAAGAACCCTACCCGATTCACCCTGTCGAATTCCAACATTGCCCAAACCTCCTGGAAAGTGGAAGGCGGTTTCATCACAGAATCAACGCCCGGCGAAATTCAGGTCTTGTGGCGTAAAAACGCCCCAAAGCACACCGTTACAGCTTCCTGTTTGTTGAAAAACGGCGCCTCCAGCACAAAAAAGATAACCTTAAAGCGTAGTAAATAATATGTTTGCCCGGAAAAAGGTCATAATCAATCATGACAAACTTCTTATCATGAGGAAAGTAATCCTGCTCTGTATTGGGATATTATGCCTGAGCAGCTGTTCCAAATTGCGCGGAAGAGTGGAACCGAAGCCCAACTGGTTCAAGTATTACAGTTCATTCAACAACAACCATTATCAAGAATTCTTTCAGCAGAAGATGGAGGAGTTCATGAATGACAGCGTGTTATCCGCCAAGCCCTATTTGTCCTATTTTTATCAGGACACCCCTACCCCAATCTGGACGGCAAACGGATTCCAGCAGCACAAGGTTGACGCCCTTTTGGAGCACATCGAGCATGCGTATGAGCACGGGATCCCGTCCTCACACTTCGGTTACGACACCCTTATGGGACTGATCACCCAACTACAGGAGCACAAAATCGCCAATGACACCAACATTTATAGTGTTCTGTTCGGTTTGGAAAACTCACTGTCTGAGGTTTATGCGAAATATGCGAAAGCGTTGCAATACGGCGCCACCGACCCGAAAGTGGTGAATGGCGGCAAATGGCTGTATGAGATGACAGCCCCCGACAGCACCTTCTACCAGTCACTGGCCAGCGGCATCCCCGACATATCCGAGACGCTTGCTTCCATGCAGCCCACCGACACCCTTTACCGCCAGCTTCAGGAAGAGCTGAAGCGGCTTTACCCGATTCGCGACACCGCATTGAAAGAGATTCCGGTACGCTCGGTAAAAGTTGGCCAAAGCGGCAGCAACATTCCGCTTGTGTGCCAGCGTCTGCGCGTCACCGGCGAACTTCCCGCAAACTATCCCGACACCACGCTGCTGACGCAGGAAGTGCTGAAGGGCATCAACAAATTCCGTTTAATCAACAACATACCCACCGGCGACTCGTTAGGGAAAGAGACCATTGAGAAACTCAACAGACCGATTTCCTATTATGTTGACAAACTCAGCGCCAACATGGAGCGCCTGCGCTGGAAAACCAAGCACGCAAAAGGTGAGAGTTACATCGCCGTGAACATCCCGGACTTCACGCTGCAGACCTTTGTGGACAACAAACGCGTATTCAAGACCAAGATTTGTTGCGGCAAGACGCAGAATCCCAAGAACAATCCCGCGCGTGTGCGCAACGGCATCACGCGCGCCCACAAAGCCGAAACCCCACTGTTGCACAGCGAGATACGCCGTATCGTGCTGAATCCGGAATGGAACATTCCTTACGATATCGTCAAGAACGAGTATTATCCCAAACTGTGCAAGAGCAACACGGCGGTAATCAACCGTGAGCATCTACTGATCAAAGACACCCGCACGGGCAAGTATGTGGCGCCGGAGACCATCGACTGGACTAAGGTTAACCGCAACAACATCCCCTACCGTTTATTCCAAAGTTCCGGAAGATACAACGCCTTGGGGCAAGTGAAGTTCGATTTCGCCAATACGGAGAGCGTGTATCTGCACGACACCAACAACAAAGGCGCCTTCAAGCGCCGCGTGCGCACCCTCAGCCACGGCTGTGTGCGCGTGGAGAACCCTATGGAACTGGCTCATATCCTATACGAATACAACAACTACGACGAGTGGGAAATCGAGCGTCTCGGCATCCTGGTGGGTGAAAAGCCCCAAACCAAAAGAGGCGAGAAATATCTGGAGAAGATGGAAGAGAAAGAGCAGGAATACTACGAAAAATTACCCGACAGCGAAAAACCCTTCTATCGCAAACTCCGCCCCTCATCCGTCATGCTCAAAAACAAAATGCCCTTGTTCATAGAATATTACACCTGCTTCATAGGCGACAACGGCCAAATCCACTACAGGGAGGATGTTTATTATAAAGATGACAACATCCTGAACAAATTGAAATAAAAGTAAATCATTGCCCATAAAAAAAGGAGTTAAGAGACGAAGGACACTTCACATCTTAACTCCTTTATAATTTTTGTGTTGAAGACTATTTCAGCAGACGGAAGAACTCAATCAGCAAGTCCCAGCACATCTGGACGGTCTTGATTTCCAGTTTCTCATCGGGTGAGTGTACGCCACGCAGGGTCGGTCCGATGGAAACCATATCCAAATCCGGATACTTCTCGGAGAAGAGACCGCATTCGAGACCGGCGTGGATAGCCAGCACTTGCGGTTCCTTCTTGAAGAGGTTCTTGTAGGCATCCACCAACACATGGAGTACTTTGGAGTCGGGGTTGGGGTTCCAGCCTGGGTAACCGTCGCCGGAAACCACATCGGCGCCGATCATCCAGAAGGTGGTGGACACCTTATCGACGATGGCCTGCTTTCTGGATTCCACAGAACTTCTCTGGCTGGTAGTGATAACCATCTTGTCGCCGTCTTTCTTCACGGAAGCGAGGTTAGTGGAAGTCTCCACGAAGCCCGGGATATCCTGTGACATGGCCTGTACGCCGTGCGGGCACACAAGCAGTGCGTTCAGCACATCGATTTGGAAAGTCTCTTCCAGCACCTTCTCCACAGCGTCAGCGGGCTCGAGGGTCACAGTCACGCCGGCATCGGTGGTATGGAACTCGTTTTTGTAAGTGGCGTCCATCTCTTTGATGTAGGACTCGAGGGATTCGGCATTGACGGAGGGCACTGCCACAATGGCATAGCCCTCGCGGGCGATGGCGTTGCGCAGGTTGCCCGCTTGAATGTCGGCCACGCGCGCGCCGTAGTCGCAATAGGCGTTCCAGAGCACGCGGGTAAGCAGTTTCACGGCATTGCCGCGGCCCTTGTTGATGTCATCGCCGGAGTGACCACCCTGAAGGCCTTTCACTGTGATTTTGAAGAAGTTGAATTCCTCCTCTTCCAAATCCTTGACATTCTCGTAGTCGCATTCCAGCGTGGCCACGGTATCTTTGCCGCCGGCGCAGCCGATGAAAAACTGGCCTTCGTCCTCGGAGTCGAGGTTGATGAGCATTTTGCCGGTCATGAAACCCGCTTCGAGGGCTTTGGCGCCGGAGAGGCCGGTTTCCTCGTCGATGGTGAAGAGGCATTCGATGGGGCCGTGTTCCAGTTCCTTGTCATCGAGGATGGCAAGTGCCATAGCCACGCCGATGCCGTCGTCGGCAC
>DGGS01000113.1:8713-13058 GCA_002392325.1 Bacteroidales bacterium UBA3868 | reverse complement strand
TGTTACGGATCTTTCTGTAAATCAACTTATCAGCCCACCAGTGGCGGAAGTTGTACCAGCCCGTTCTGTCCTCATCCTGCAACTTATATTGTTGCGCCAAATCCATAGCCCAAGTGAAAATCTTGCGTGGCAGCGGTTTCATATTCTTCTGCGCGCTCATGATCTTGTCGAACATTTTTTCCAACACGCGCGGAACCGCCGACATCATCGTAGGACGAACCTCCTTGATATTCTCGCCAATCGTGGCCAAACTCTGAACATAATAAACGGTCATGCCCAAATATTGGTACAAGAATACCAGCATACGCTCGTACGCATGGCATAACGGCAAGAAACTGAGCGCTTTATCCGACCACAAAGCAGGTGTCTGACGCAGGTTCATCAATTGGCTTACAATATTAAAATGTGAAAGCATCACGCCTTTCGGCAGACCCGTGGTTCCGGAAGTGTACATGATGGTGCTGCAGTCCTCGGGTTTCACATTGTCGCGACGGCGATTCAGTTCCTCCGGATTCGGATTCTCCTCGCCCAACTGCACCAACTGTGCGAAATAGGGGAAACGCTTACGGTCTTTGAAGGTATAGACCATCTTGAGATTCGGCGTTTCGGAAATGATGTTACTGAATTTGGTCATCACCTCATGTCCCTCAATCACAGCAAGTTTCATCTCAGAATGGTTGATGATGTATTTATAGTCATCCTCGCTGATGGTCGGATAAACCGGCACGGTGATGGCACCGATCTGCATGATGGCCATATCCAGCATATTCCATTCCGGACGGTTGCCGGAAATGATACCCACTTTGTCACCCGGCTCAATCCCAAGTTTGATGAAAGCATAACTGAGGTTATCGGTGATTTGCTTGTACTCTTGTGGGGAATAAGAAACCCAACCTTTGGTTTTCTTGTGCGCCAACGCCACTTTCTGGTTCGGAAATGTTTCAGAATAATAAGTCAGAATGTCAAACAATCTGGTAATGTCGCGCGTGTTTCGCGCAAATGGTTTTGTTTTTTTACTCATAATGACAATTAATGGTTTATAAAAGCGACGGCAAAAAAACGCTTTTTAAGTTTTTTTAACAAATTTATGTGGCAAAAAAGGGCAAAATGGGATGAAAATTGGATTTTTGGGGTGAAAATTGTAATTATGGGGTGAAAAAATATTTTGTTATCTTTGCACCCCTAAAAAATTGGGCGGACTATGTTGAAGAAAATACCCGAATTCCTGGCCAGAAAAAGCACCAACATCAACCTGTTGGTGTTCGTTTTCATTTTCTCCATGGTATTCGTCAATGTTTATACGCCCTTCGAATTCTCCACCTGGTTCAACGCCGGCAGCGACACCCTGAATTTCGTTTATTCCTCGTGCACCATTCTGGGCGGCATGATTATACTGTCCATCAGCAGGATAATCATGCACTTCGTCAATAAAAAAGAGTTGATCCCGATGTTGTCGTATGTGCTGTGGCTGGCGGCGGAAATTCTGATAATTGTGATGCTATACACGCTGGTCACAAAGGTGCTGCTACACGACCATCGAGATGCCTCAACCATCTTCCAACGGGCGCTGATTTTTGTGCCTGCCATTTTAGCCATACCTTACCTGGTATCGTACTTGTTTTTAGGTCTGCGCTCCAAAGACGCTGCCATAAACAAGCTCATAGAAGAAGGCCAACACCTAACACCTTCCGCTCAACATCCTGTAGATGAGACGGTTATTTTTAATGATGAGAATGGGAAACCGCGACTTACCATTAAAAGCGGGAACATCCTGTATCTTGGTGCGAATGACAATTATGTCAATATATATTATATGGACAACGACAAGGTAGGCTACACCATGCTGCGCAACAATCTGAAGACCTTGGAAAAACAATTGGATGCCTACGGCATTGTGCGCTGCCATCGTTCCTATATGGTTAATTTACATAGGGTTACGATAATAAGTCGCGAAAAGGACGGCATGTACACCACCCTTGACAGCAATGCGGTAAGCAGAATTCCAATTTCCAAATCCTATTCGGAAGAGGTGATGAAGCGGTTTTCAGAGATGTGAGATGTAAGACGAAGGACTAATGGATAACGGTTACCGTCCCTCATACATCTTTTTGTAATACTCGACATATGCGCCAGAGGTGACATGGTTGAACCATTCCTCATTGGCCAAGTACCAATCCACGGTTTTCTCGAAGCCCTCGTCAAATTTGACTTTGGGTTCCCAACCCAGCTCATTCTTGATCTTGGTGGGGTCGATGGCATAGCGCAAATCGTGTCCCGCACGGTCGGTCACATAGGTAATCAACGCCAATGATGTGCCTTCCGGACGACCCAGTTTGCGGTCCATAATTTCAATCAACTTCTTAATCAAATCAATATTGCGCCACTCATTGTTGCCGCCAATATTGTAGGTCTCGCCCGGCTTCGCCTCATGGAAAATCAAATCAATGGCATCGGCATGGTCTTCCACATAGAGCCAGTCACGCACATTTATGCCCTTTCCATAGACCGGCAGCGGTTTGTTATTCTTTATATTATTGATAAACAGTGGGATAAGTTTTTCTGGAAACTGATACGGACCGTAATTGTTGGAGCAGTTGGAAATCACCGTAGGCATTCCGTATGTATCGTGATAGGCGCGTACGAAATGGTCGGCACTGGCCTTGGCGGCTGAGTACGGACTATGCGGATTGTAAGGAGTTGTCTCCTTAAATGATCCCGTGTCACCTAACGCACCATACACCTCATCGGTGGAAATCTGATAATACTTCTTTCCTTCCCAGTTGCCGTTCCAAATAGTGCGGGCAGCGTTCAGCAGATGCACCGTTCCCAGCACATTGGTGTGCACAAATGTCATCGGATCCGTGATGGAGCGGTCCACATGCGACTCGGCAGCCAAATGAATCACACCATCAAACTGATACTCCTGAAACAGTTTCATGATGAACTCCTGATCCGCAATATCGCCCTTGATAAAGTGGTAATTCGGTTTGCTGTCCACATCCGTCAAATTTTCCAGATTGCCCGCGTAAGTCAGACTGTCAAGGTTATAAATCTGATAATCAGGATATTTGTTTACAAAGCGTCTTACGACATGAGAACCAATGAAACCAGCACCGCCGGTGATGAGGATTTTTTTCATATTAAAGGGATTAATAGGGTTAACTGTTAAATAGAGTAAAGAGTAAAAGAGTAGTTATTAATTATCGTTCATAGTTCATCGTCAATTATTCGCTCAAAAATTCATGAATGGACATGGCGGCTTTTTTACCAGCGCCCATAGCCAATATCACCGTAGCGGATCCTGTCACGATGTCGCCGCCGGCGAAGATTCCCTTACGGGAGGTGTGTCCATCGTCATCAGCGGTCACACAACCATGCCGATTGATATCCAAACCGTCCGTGGTGGAGGCAATCAGCGGATTCGGGGATGTGCCCACCGCAATGATAACCATGTCCACATCCAGCGTGAAATCAGATCCGGGAATAGCCATAGGACGGCGGCGGCCTGAAGCGTCAGGTTCGCCCAGTTCCATACGCTGACACACCATACCGCTTACCCAACCTTGCTCATTTCCCAATATTTTGACAGGATTGCAGAGCAAGTCAAACACTACGCCCTCCTCTTTGGCATGATGAACCTCCTCCGCACGCGCGGGCAGTTCCTCTTCGGAACGGCGATACACTATGTGCACATCCGCACCCAAGCGGATAGCCGTACGCGCGGCATCCATGGCCACATTGCCGCCTCCCACCACCGCCACTTTCTTTCCAACAAAGTTCGGTGTCTCATGCTCTTTCTTGTAGGCAAACAGCAAGTTGTTGCGGGTCAGGAATTCGTTGGCAGATACAACGCCACACAAATTTTCACCCTCCACATTCAAAAAGTTGGGGAATCCGGCGCCTGTGCCCAAAAACACGGCATCGAAACCCCATTTATCCAGAAGGTCGTCCACGGAAACGGTGCGGCCAATCACCACATCGCTTTCGAAGCGCACGCCCAGTTTCTTCACATTTTCCACTTCGTGCTTCACCACGGTCTCTTTCGGCAGACGGAAGGATGGGATACCATAGACCAGCACGCCGCCAAACTCATGCAACGCCTCAAAGATGGTCACATTGTACCCTTTCATACGAAGTTCTTTGGCGCAAGTGAGTCCCGCAGGGCCACTGCCGATAACCGCCACTTTATAACCGTTCTCGGCGGCATTTTTTGACATGGCGAAGTTGTTCTCCCGGGACCAGTCGCCCACGAAACGCTCCAGTTTGCCAATAGCAATGGGCTCGCCTTTGCGGCCAAGTATGCACTGGCCTTCGCATTGTGTTTCCTGCGGGCACACGCGTCCGC
>DGGS01000113.1:0-8673 GCA_002392325.1 Bacteroidales bacterium UBA3868 | reverse complement strand
GCACACGCGTCCGCACACGGCTGGCAGCGCGGAATCATCGTTGATGATACGGGCAGCCTCCGCAAAGTGTCCTTCCGCCACCTGTTGGATGAAAGCGGGAATATTGATTTGCACCGGACAACCGGTCACGCACATCGGCTTTTTGCAGTTGAGGCAGCGTTTGGCTTCCGCCATGGCCTCTTCGGCATTGTAGCCCAAGCAAACCTCCTCGAAGTTGTGCTTGCGCACCTCAGCGGGTTGCTCGCGCACCGGAACACGCTTTTTCTGAGCATTTTCCAAATCGAATTGGGCGGTCGCGGCTTCCACACATTCGCATTCATGACCCTCTTGTTTCACCACATCTATATGGTCGTACATGGCCTGACGGCGCATGCATTCGTCAAAATCAATCAGCGAAGCGTTGAATTCGGGCCCGTCCACGCAAGTGAAGCGGGTTTGTCCTCCCACCGTCACGCGGCAAGCTCCGCACATACCCGTGCCGTCCACCATCAGTGCATTGAGACTGACCACGCAAGGAATATTCAGTTCCGCGGCCTTCTTGGCCACAAACTTCATCATGATCATCGGTCCGATGGCGGTAATCTCATCGTAGCGTTTGCCCTCTTGCTTCACCAGCCTGTCAAGCACATCAGTCACCGTGCCTTTCTCACCCATAGAACCATCATCAGTAGCGATGTACAGATTGTCGGAAACGGGGCGGAGCTTCTCCAGATAGAAGAGCAGCGACTTGTTGCGGGCTCCCACAATCACATCACAATCCAAACCATGGGCGTACATCCATTTCACCAGGGGATAGATGGGTGCGATGCCCACACCGCCAGCGATGAAGCAGTAGCGTGCGCGGCGCAACTCACCGATGGGGCGGTGGATGAACGCCGAAGGACGACCCAGCGGGCCCACCACATCGCGAAACGACTCACCCACCTGAAACTCCAGCATTTTGCGCGTGGAAAAACCAATCGTCTTCACCACCAGCGTGATTGTACCATCAAAAAGATCAGTGTCACTGATGGTTAAGGGTATTCTTTCCGCCTTTTCGTCAGCTTTCACGATGACAAACTGCCCGGGCAACGCCGCATTGGCAATTTTTGGGGCCTCCACCTCCATCAAGTAGGTGTCATGGCCGAGTTCTTCTTTTTTGATGATTTTATACATATTGCAATTGTGGGTTAGCGAGGTGGAAGCTTATATTTTTTTTTAAAGTGATGCGACAATGGCATCAGCAAGTTGCTGTAAAGCAGGCAGTTGCTCACTCTTTAGCGAAGATTTTATTGACACAATGGGTTCCAGCAGTGTATTGGGTTTCATCTCAGCCATGATGGCCTGGATGGCTTTGGCGGCTTGTGGCGCCCAGGTGCCGTTTTCCAAAATAGCAAAGGTTCGTCCCTGAAGGAAATGGGCTTGCAAATCCAGCATAAAGGACTCCATCGGCGGGAACAAACCACCGTTATATGTCGGAGCGGCCAATACAATATGGCTGCAGCGGAACGCCTCCGACACCAAGTACGACACTGGTGTGCCGGACACATCAAACATGCGGATATCCTTCACTCCTTTTTGTGCCAGCATGTTCGCCAATGCGGTAGCTGCCGATTCGGTGTGACCGTATGGAGAACCATACACCACCATCACACTGCGGCTTTCGGGCTCATATCGGCTCCATAAATCATGTTTTTGGATGAAATACGGCAGATTCTCACGCCAGATGGGACCGTGCAGCGGGCAAATCATCTGAATGTCCAGATTGGCCGCTTTTTTCAACAGGTTCTGCACCTGAATGCCATATTTTCCAACAATATTGGTGAAATAGCGGCGGGCTTCATTCAGCCAGTCGCGGTCAAAATCAACCTCATCGGCATAAAGATTGCCGCTCAAGGCACCGAAAGTGCCAAAAGCATCAGCGGAAAACAAAATCTTGTACTCCGATTCGTAGGAGACCATCACCTCCGGCCAATGCACCATCTGCGCAGCCACGAAGGTGAATGTATGCTTGCCTGTGCACAGCGTGTCGCCCTCTTTCACTATACGGGGTTGGTTAACCATCTCCATATCAAAGAATTGGGCGATAAACTTGGCCGCCTGCGCACTGCATACGACCTGCGCCTTAGGATAGCGCAACAGCACTTCCTTAGTCAAAGCCAGATGGTCGGGTTCCACATGATGGATGATGAAATAATCCAACGGACGACCCGCCAAAGTGGCATCCAGATTCTCCAGAAACTGCTCCCCCACCGCATTGTCGGCAGAGTCAAGCAGCACCGTTTTTTCATCCAGCAGCACATACGAGTTGTAGGAAACGCCACGCGGCACTGGCATGATGTTCTCAAAAAGGGCCAGTCGGCGGTCAGAAGCGCCGATATAGTATAAATCCGGTTTGATGAGTTGGCTTGTATTCATATTCAAAAATTCAACAAATGAATGGTTTATTCGGTTTTTTGTTCAGACTCCTCTATGGTGGGTTTCTCCATATCCGACATCTCCTTTTTCAGCACCACCACCTCAAAAATGGAATACATGAAATAAACAACCAGGAAGGCGATGGCAAAACGAAGGGCATCGGGTTTGTTCAGGAGCATATAGGCAATCAGAAAAATGAGGCAGGAGAAAATCTTGATGATTCTCGAAAGATAGTAATTGGAAATGAAGCGGTTCTGCGCCTTCCCTTTTTCATCCCGTAGCACAATATAAATGGTGAAAAGCGTTATAATGCAGAAAAACAGCACGATAAACGGCAGTGCGGGGGAAGCGTAGTTGGGGCACAACCACTGGAAAAGAACAGTCAGTCCGGCCACCACGGCGGAGAACACCAGTATTCGGAACGAGAATTTCTTAATGGGTATCTTCTGACTCATGCTTTGTCGTATTCTTTGGAGACAATGTTTTAATCATCACATACATGGCAATGCCCACGCCCAGCAAAGACAACAAAATAGTGAACAGTGGCGACAGTTGAAGCCATTTGTCCAACTTTATGCCACCAAACACACCCGCAGCGATAATCACGGCCATTTCAATCCCCATGTTGGAATAATAGGCGTAATTATGCAGCGGACTGTCCTTTTTGAAGCGAGGCTCCGCCATCGGCCGTTATGATGCTATTTTCTTTCCGGTTGGGCGGGAGCGGCAGGAGCAGCGGTTTTGGTGCTGTGCATTTTGCAATTGCCCGAAAACTCCGCACCGGGTTCGATGGCGATCTTGCCTGCGGCAATGTTGCCAAGCAGATTGGCGGTGGCCTTCAGGGAAATCAGATTGCTCACATTCAACGACTCCGCATTCACATGTCCTTCTATCTCAATGTTGGAGCATGTGATGTTGCCTTCCACGCGACCCTCACGGCCTACAATCACTTTTGCCTTTGACACGATATGGCCTTTCACAATACCATCCACGCGGATATCTCCGTTCGTGACGACATTGCCCTCCAATTGGGTTCCATTCGCAATAACATTCACGACACCAAAATCTCTTTGTTCAGTCTCTTTCATAATCTATAATTTAATGAATATCAATATTTTATTGTTTGAAATAATTTTCTTGCAAGAATTGTTCATACGAAGGACGGTCTGCCGCCTTGTTATAATAGGTTGTGTAGTTTGAAGCCGAAATCGGATACACCACAATGTTTCCATTAGCAATTTCGGGAGCAAAATTCTCATTTTTGATCAGGATATTGTAATAATCCATAGCGTTGTCCTTGTTGGAGAACTTGGCCACCGTCACCATTTGTTGGGTGTTGTTGATATAGAAACTGCTCAGATTGAAATGCTGCAAACTGAAATAGGTATTATTGAAGTTGTTGAGATTCAGTTTGACCGTTTGTACGGCGAGATTGGAGGTTTTGACCAGCAAAATCACATAATGCAGTTCGCCCGGATTGAACACAAACGGATGTTTTGGAGCTTGAACCGTATTAACGGCGGGCGTGTTGGCGGACGCAGCTGCGTTGGCATTCCCTTCAGACGTTGTGTCGCTAACCGGATTTGTCTGAGCAATGGCTGACGGTTCGAAGGTGGACAGGTGGATACGGGCAAGGTCCGCCACAGGATCCTGCGGAAAATCAGCAATAATCTGCTGCAAACCCCGAATAAGCGTGTCCTGATTGTACACCTGGCCTGCGGCCACTGTCCGAAGGTATGTGTACTTGGCTTTCAACGGCTCTTCCACGCAGAGTGGAATCATCTCATCGGAGGCGCTGACCACCGAAGACCATTTCTTCTGTTGGAAATCCTCATAAACCTGCTCATAACGGCGCTCCACCCGTTTCTCCTGATCTGCCAACTTTTGGTAATAATCGGGATCGTTAATAAGTTTGGCATAATCGGTTCCAGCGTGTTGCGTGAGAATAATTTGCTTGTAATTATTGGCTTTAGGATCATTTTCCGCCGTATAGATGGTGTATAGCAAATACATGCACGGAAGCGTATATGGGCCATCGGGGAAGCGTTTCACCAGCGACTCAAACGACTGGCAAGCGCGAGGCAGATCGTTGAGCATATCGCGGTACATGTAACCCACCTCAAACAAATCTTTGGCAATGATGGCATTGGATGTGTCTATGGCACCAGGTGTCAAGGGCAGATCCTGCAGATAATATTGCTCTTTCTTCGGATCCGTTTCGCGTCTGACAATGGGATTTCCCTCATCGTCGTATTCAACAGAATCGGCGGCCAGACTCGGGTCGTTCATCAGCGCCATATCCTCAAAGGAAATCTGCTGTTTGTTGCTTATGAACCAGTTGTCCTCCAATTTTCTGCTGCCCCAGCGTCTGTAGAAGTCTTGCTGTCCGGCAGTAACCAAAGATTGGTTGTAGAAATACCATTTCCCATTAGAGGATTGGGTGTTGATGTTGGTATAGGAGGATGCGTTCTGCAAGGCAAGCATACGCTCGGCCTCTTCCGCCGCGGCTTTGCGTTCGGCCTCCGTGTATTCGGCAATCATCTTGCGCACCCATGCCATACGCTGTGCCTCGGGCATCTTGGCAATCCGCTGCAAACTGTCCTGCAAATCAATCTCATCCAATTTGTCCACAAGGTTTTTCAGCACTTGCGATTTCTTCATCACCACCTCATAATTCGGATAGTTTTTCGGAATGCTCAACACTGCGGTGTCATAATACGACTGGGCTATGCGATACTCGTTCTGCTCGAAATAAAGGTCGGCCAGAGCAATGCTGGAAAAAGTGCGTTGATAATTGTTGTTCGTATAGGCGGCCACCGACTTGGCAAGGTAATCCTTACGCAACGAATCATCCTCATCAATGCGCGCAATTTCGGAGAGCGCATAGTAAATCTGATCCTTGAAGTCAGCGTTTTTCTTTTCCTCCAGCATCTTGGTGAACTGCTTCATAATGGAATTGCGGGACGCGTCTGAACCATCATAGTTTTTGGCCAAGTGCATTTGGGCACAAAAGACCATGTCGTAATTGGATGATTTCTTGATCACTTTCAGAAAATTCTTCTGGGCATCCTGTTGCTGTCCCATATTCTCATACAACTCACCCAATATCAACTGCAAACGGGACTTGAACTCTCGATCGGGATGGGAGGCGACAGCGTTGTTCAAGAAATCAATCGCCTCCGACACATCCCCGTCGGGAGCGGTAAGATGGTACTCCGCCTTGGCGGCATTGTATAGCACATTGAACTTCTTGTTCTTCTTGTTGGTGGACAAATAATGCAAATTTTCCAACTGCTCGTCAGCACTGGCGAAATAACCCTGTCGCATGGAAGTGCGCGCTTGAAGCACGGCCGCCTCATTGAAGGTGTTGGCTTTCGGGTAATTATGCGTGATGTAGTTGGTGACTCGCGCCGCCTGGGAATAGTCTTGCTTGTAGAAATACGATTTGGCCATCAACAAATAAGCGTCGTCAATGGTCTTCACATATTCCTTGCCTCGGATCAGCATCGAATGCTTGTAAATGGCCTTGGAGGCCTTTTCTATCGTCCTATCCAGATGCGGCAGTGCGGACCCCAATTCCGTTTTGTCCGGATAATTGTACACCGGCAATGTGGCCGTGAAGTTGTCTTTGGAAAGTTTGGCCACTTCGGCTTCCGCTTGTTTCATGGACTGCTGTCCGTTCCAAAGCACATTGTACCGGCATGTCACATTATGATACGCACGGTTGGGGAAGGTGTTCTTCGATGTGGAGCACGAAGAGATGACCGCCACAAGGGCAGCGATCATGACGATGAGCAAGGGTGATATGTTGTGTTTATTCAATTTCAAAATCTTGGTTTTTAATCTTCTACATTAAGTAAAGATAAACGCATTCAACCCTGTTTTATTTTGACTGTTGGGAAAAATATTCTTCCAAAAGCCGCTGCACATACTTTCCGAAAACGTCAAACTCGATGTTCACCACCGTACCGGGCTGGATATTGTGGAAATTCGTGTTTTGATATGTGTAGGGAATAATGGCGACAGAAAACTTCCCCTTTTCGGAATCCACCACTGTGAGACTGACTCCGTTCACAGAAATGGAGCCTTTGGGGACCGTGAAATTGTTCTTTTCGGCATCATAGGTGAAATAGAAACGCCAACTTCCGTTCTCGTCAACCACTTTCTCGCAAACCGCCGTCTGATCTACATGACCTTGCACGATATGACCGTCAAAACGGCCATCCATACGCATACTGCGTTCCAGGTTCACCTCACCGCCTACTTTCCAGGTGCCAAGGTTGGTCTTCAACATGGTCTCTTCCATCGCAGTGACCACATATTGCTTTTTCCCTTTGTCTAACTTCACCACCGTGAGACAGCAACCATCATGCGCCATGCTCTGATCTATCGTAAGTTCGTCTGCAAAATCCACCTCCAAGGTGAAATCATAATTGGTTCTATCTTGCTTTATATCAACTATTTTTGCGGTCTTTTCTACAATTCCAGTAAACATACAACTATTTTATTTTAAAATTGCAAAGATACAAAAAAAAGTGAATAGGCACGCAGAGTACTAAGGTACATGAGGTGAATGGGGAACAGTGGGTGAATGAGGGTTAGAGGGTAGAGGTTAAAGTCCAAAAACCAACGGTTATTGCCTTTTAGTATGTGTCCGTGTGGATGCCCAACGCGCGCACTTTGTCGGCGATGGATTCCAGTTTCTCTTTATCAAACTTATGCAGCTGCAACGCCGGAGTCTCACGGTCGAGGGAGTAAATCATCACTTTTTTGGGATTGATAAGCCGCACACGATCAAGCCATTGCGAGAAATTCGGATCCTGACTGTTATCAAAGGGCACACCATCTTTTTCACCACTTAGGAACATGGTCTGAATGATGAGATTGCCGTTGAACGAGCACAACTCACGCACCACCTCATCCAAGTTTACCGGCACCACAGGCCCATTTATTATCTCCAACATTTCTTGTGTTCCGGCATCCAACTTAAGTATTGGATTCTCAATGCGTTTTAAAGCGGCGCACACCTCAGGGCGCATCAGTTGGGTGGCATTGGAAAGACAGGAAATGACAGCATTCGGATAGTACTGGTCACGAAGGGGGATAAGCCCGTCGATAATCTGGTCGAAACCGGGGTGCAATGTAGGTTCCCCATTGCCCGAGAAGGTAATGCTGTCAACCGGTGTGCCGGTTTCAGCACAGGTTTTGAGTTTGTGTTCTATGGCCTGCAAAATGGTCTGCACAGGACAGTATTCACGCGCATCAAGACGCTTCTCCAACGTCCAACCGCACTCACAATAGAGACAGTTGAATGAGCATATTTTCACATCTGTGGGCAGAAGGTTGATGCCCAACGAGTGACCTAACCGACGGCTATGGATGGGACCGAATGCTATGGATTCCCAAAGAAATGTGGACATGACTAATTAAGAATTAAGAATTGAGAATTGAAAATTGAAAATTACTTTGGATAATAATAAAGATTGAAGACCAGAGACTGAAGACTATAGATTGGGAACCTATGGCTAATAGCCCACTACTGGTTCTTGTATTTCACGACCTCATCGGAGAAAAATTCGAGTTGGACGCCGGCTTTGGCGAACATCTCCTCGGATTCAGCTCCGGCGTGATATTTATTGGCGCAAACCACGCGTTTGATACCGCAATTGATAATGAGCATCGCGCACACGCGGCAGGGTGTCATGCGGCAGTAGAGGGTGGCGCCATCCAACGAAATGCCGAGTTTGGCGGCTTGGCAAATGGCGTTCTGCTCCGCATGCACGGTACGCACGCAATGTTGGGTCACCGTGCCGTCCTCGTGCACCATCTGCTTGAGTTGGTGACCCACTTCGTCGCAATGGGGCAACCCCTTGGGCGAACCCACATATCCGGTAACCAGAATCTGACGGTCGCGCACCACCACACAACCGCTTCGACCACGGTCGCAAGTGGCTCGTTTGCTGACTGTTTCAGCAATTTCCATAAAATACTCATCCCATGAGGGACGCACATATTTCTCTTCCATATCGTTCTTTTTAAAAACCTGCAAAAATACGAATTATCGGGGAAACATTATTATTCCGAAAAAAATGTGTAGGTTTGCAGTCCCAAAACTGAGTGTTGTGCAAAAACCTCTTGCGGAAATATTACGCCCCCATTCACTGGATACATACGTCGGTCAGGAGCACCTGATGGGCAAGGGTGCCGTATTACGCAACGCTATAGAAAACAACAACATACAGTCAATGATTTTCTGGGGGCCGCCGGGCGTGGGCA
>DGGS01000020.1 GCA_002392325.1 Bacteroidales bacterium UBA3868 | reverse complement strand
CGATACGGAACAGACCGATACCTTCAGCGCCGAAGTTGATGGCGTTCTGTGCATCTTCCGGGTTATCAGCGTTGGTGCGCACACCCATGGTGCGGTATTTGTCCACGAGTTTCATAAACTCTTGGAACAAAGGATTTTCAGTAGCGTCAATCATCTTCACTTCCTCAGCATAAACCCAACCTTTGGAGCCGTTCAAACTCAACAGGTCACCCTCTTTGAAGGTTTGGCCGGCGATGGTAACGGTGCGGGTGTTCATGTCGATTTTCACGGCATCACAACCCACGATACAGCACTTACCCCAACCACGGGCCACGAGAGCGGCGTGAGAGGTCATACCGCCACGGGCGGTCAGGATACCGGTTGCGGAACGCATACCCTCCACATCTTCGGGATTGGTTTCCTCACGAACGAGGATGTTCTTGATTTTCTTCTCCGTATAAGCTTTGGAAGTCTCGCTGTCCAGAGCGATAACACCCACGGCACCGCCAGGACCTGCGGGCAGACCTTTGGCGATAACGGTGTGTTTCTTCTCGTCGGCGGCATCCAGAATCGGGTGCAGCAGCTCGTCGAGTTGGGCGGGTGTAAGACGCATCACCACTTCTTTCTCGTCAATAAGGCCTTCGTGCAACATATCCAATGCCATGGTCAGAGCAGCCACACCAGTACGTTTACCCACGCGACATTGCAACATATAGAGTTTACCTTCTTGGATGGTGAACTCCACGTCCAACATATCATGATAGTTTTTCTCCAGAATTTCGCGGATGTCGCAAAGCTCTTTATAAGTCTCCGGCATCAGCTCCTGCATGGAGTGCATCATCTTGTTCTGCTCGTTCTTGGTCTCATCGTTCAGCGGGTTGGGGGTACGGATACCGGCCACCACATCCTCGCCTTGCGCGTTGATCAGCCATTCGCCGTAGAACTGGTTGTCGCCGGTGGCGGGGTTACGGGTGAAAGCCACACCAGTGGCGGAGTTGTCACCCATGTTGCCGAACACCATGGCTTGCACATTCACTGCAGTACCCCAATCATCGGGAATGCCTTCAATGCGACGGTAGGAGATGGCTTTCTTGCCGTTCCAGCTCTTGAACACGGCCTTGATACCGCCTTCGAGTTGGGCCTTAGCGTCATCCGGAAACTCAGTGCCGAGCACCTCTTTGATTTTCGCCTTGAAAGCGTCGGCGAGTTTCAGCAGTTCTTCAGCGGTAATCTCGGTGTCGCTCTTGTAACCCTTCATGGATTTGAACTCGTCTAGCATGTCATCCAAAATCTTGCGGATGCCCTTGCCGTCAGCGGGTTCAATGCCCTCAGCCTTCTCCATCACCACATCGGCGTACATCATGATGAGACGACGATAGGAGTCATAGACGAAGCGCGGGTTGTTGGTTTTCTTGATGAGGCCAGGGAGCGTTTTGGAGCTGAGACCGATGTTAAGTACGGTGTCCATCATGCCGGGCATGGAGCTGCGTGCGCCGGAGCGGCAGGAGACGAGCAGAGGATTCTCGGCGTCGTCGTATTTGAGGCCCATAATGTTCTCCACATTCTTCATACCAGCCCAAACCTCATCCATGAGGCCAGCGGGCAGTTGGCAATTGTTGGCATAATAGGCGGTGCAGCATTCTGTGGTGATGGTCAAACCGGCGGGAACGGGAAGGCCCAAAAGACACATTTCAGCGAGGTTGGCACCCTTGCCACCCAGCAGGTTTTTCATGTCAGCTTTACCCTCAGCGGTCTTTCCCCCAAAGGTATAAACGTACTTAACGTTGCTCATATTCAATGTTTTAAGTTAATAATTAGGGTTTCATTTTTTAAGGGTGCAAAGATACTAAAATATTCTTTGAAGCAGCACCAATGTACAATGAAAAAATGACAACCGACAACAACTGTAGTCAGTTGAAATCTTTCGAAAGCGCTACCGGATCATCTTTGAAGGTATAATGCAATCTATCATTACCAGATTTCTGTCAATGTGAAAGATCACTGTCCATCGATGATTGATTATGGACATGGTGCGAGCTTTCGAATGTGATTTTTTCGCTACGGAGTATGAACTTATAGGATATGCCTCTGCTGCAAAGCATAGGGATGCCAATTTCCCTAAAATCCTGTTAACATACTTATGACCACTATCTTGACGATAGAGACTGGCTACATATGTGGAAATATTGTCAAGTTCCGACAGCACCTCGTCACTAACAACCACTTGATAAATTTTCATAACAATCATCAAGTTTCTGATGGAAAATTTCACCAAATCTCTCAAGACTCATGTAACCCAATGGGATATCATTGTTTTCAGTCTTGGTTGTTTTTTTTTGCGCGGTGTTGTAAACAACAGCAGGTTCTTCCGCTGTTGCAATATTAGGCTCTTTTTCTTTGTATTTTTTTGTCATGGTAGCTTTTTTTAAGGGTGCAAAGATATGAATTTTTCTGTTTTTAAACCACACTTCATAGAAGAAGATTCTTTACATTACATCCCCATCCCTTGGCCGCCTTGACCTCCCTGGGCTTGTGCCTGTGCGCCCTCCAGCTCCATCTTGCCGAACTTGAAGGTGATGCCGCCACGAATGCTGCGGCCCATCCAACTGCTCCAAGTGGTGCTGTTCGATGTATAATAAGGATTGTTGATGTCGGTGCCCATCTTGTTCCAGTTGAAGATGTCGTGTACATCCAGATGGATGGAGATACGGCGCTTCCAGAACTCCGCGCGCAATCCGGCGTCAATGCTGTAGCGCGGACGCGTGACCGTGAACATGCTCACACTCTTGGAACTGTAATTGGCCGAAGCGTTCACCTCCAACACATTCCACATCTTGGCCCAAAAATTCAACCGGAAACTGTACCCTAAATTATCCACCGTATAGGGCGTTTCCTCTTTGCGGAACTGGAACGAGGATTTCATATAGTACAGGTTGGCATAGAAGCGGATGCTCATGAAGGCCTTGAGCCGGTACATCACATTCAATTCCGCACCGGTGTTGAGCGACTTGCCCGCATTGACCGGCATGGTGTAGGTGACATAACGCCCGAAGAAGGGACTGTAGGCCACATCCGACTGCGAACTGAACTCATCCTTGCTGTTCTTGAACCAGGCGTTGAGGCCGATGTTACCGAACTTGTTGATGTACTTAGTCCATCCCGCCTCAATGGAATTAGTGAAAGTCTGCCGCAAATCAGGATTTCCTGTACTGTAGCCATCCTCGCCGTAATCGATAAAGGTGCACAAATCATCACCGTCGGGGTTGTTCACACGGCGGGTGTAGCTGAGCTTGAAGTTGTGCATATTCTTGGTGCGGTAACTTAAATGGAGGGAGGGGTAAAGCCCCCAATAGCCCTTGTGTACACTATATTCAGGAGCATTGAGCACATTCAGATTGTAGATTTCATACTCGGTGCGCAGGCCGCCCTTGAGGGTGAAACCGCCAAAGCGATGCTGCAAGGTGGCGTAGGCGTCAAAACTTCCGTCACGACTGCGCACATCCTTAAAACGGATCTCATCCAGCACATATTCGCCGGTGGAGAACACCAATGTGTCATAACGCTGATAATTCAAGCGGGGATCATAGTCTCCCGACACACCTATTTCTATCTCCCCATCCTTGTGATATGGAATGGTATAGTCCAATGAAGCGTCCAGGCCAAACGACCGGTATCGGTTTTGCTGTTTTTGCTTCTTGTCCAAATGATCCAAATAAAAGTAGTCGCGTGATGCGTCTCCGGTTTGTTTTCTGCCCCATGTCCAAAAACTCATATCCACGCTGATTTTATGCCCTTTGCTGTTGAACTTGTGCTCGTACCACATCCCGCCATAACCGCCACCTCCTAAAATGCTTTGTTCCTGGTTGTTGAAGTAGGATCGGTTGCTTGGATTATAGATGTATTCCTGATGGTAGGTGGAATCCCAGTAGGTATAGCCGCCAAAACCGGGATAACCACCCGCCCAGAAATACAGACTGTTCATCGTATCGGGGGTGTAGGAACCGTTGATGTAAAGGCCAAAATCGTGACTGAATTGTCGGAACTGGTTGATGCTGTGGGTAGTGGTTGATGTGTCGCCCTCGTCCGTCAATATGGTGCGAAACGATTCACTCTTGTTTTTATTGATGCTATAGGAATAATGGAAATAAGTACTGATGGAGAATTTCTCGTTGGCATAGACATAGGAGATGAAGGGAGTGATTTCGGGTGTGGAGGAACCGCGCACACCAAAACTCAAGAAGCTGTTTTTCTTGATTTTGGAGGTTGTGATGATATTGATGATGCCGCCATTACCCTGTGCGCTGTAACGGGCCGACGGATTGGTGATGACCTCAATCTTCTCAATGCTGCCTGCGGGCATCTGCTGGATAAACTGCTTGAGCGCCTCGGCATTCATATTGGAGGGCTTGTTATTGATCCAGATCTCCACGGAGGAGACGCCACGCAGCGTCACATTGCCTTCCACATCCACCTCCACACCAGGAGCGTTCTGCAAAGCATCAGCGGCGGAGCCCGACTGAATAGTGGGGTCTTCCGAGACATTGTAAAGCGTCTTCTCGCCATCCACCATATAAACCGGTTTCTCCCCTATAATCTTCACCTCTTCCAAATCGGTGCTGGTCTTGCGCATGGGAATGTCCCCCATGTCAATAGTCCGGCTCCCCCCACCCACAATCAATGGGATATTGAGCATCTCATAGCCCACCAAAGAGGCCACGAAACGATACTCCCCTGCCGGCACATTCGACATCTGGAACTTGCCTTGGGCGTCGGTCAGCGAGCGGCTCACCATCTGCGCGGTGGAGTCCGGGGAAAGCAAACCAATAGTGGCGAACATCACCTTTTCCTTGTTCAGCGAATCCACCATGGTGCCCGTAATGGTATATTGGTTTTGGGCAACCAAAAGGTTCGCCATTGCAAGCAGTATCAGTATGTAGAAAAATTTCTTCATAATATTCATTTAAAAAATAATAAATAATGTAACGATTATAAGACGAACTATATTGCAAAAAGGGCCAGAAAAATAAAATATTATATATAAAGCTATTTTTGTTAGATTTTTTTCTATCTTTGCAGCGATGAAAACAATGTATTAATATGAAGTATTCTGAATTAGAAAGGAAATTGAGGGAGGCAGGATGTTATCCTATAGCAGACAACAACCATCCCATTTGGTACAGTCCCATTACAGGCAACAAATTTCAGACGGGACACCATAAATCAGAAGAGGTGAAGAAAGGGACATTGGAGAAAATATGCAAACAGGCAGGTGTCAAATTATAAATCAACATAATTGAGATTATCATGAAAGTTAAAACGATCATAGAAACCGGAAAGAAACTGGACTTTGACATTTACACCGATGACGATTCTTTGGGGTTTATGCTGCTCGGGCAAGGCAAAACCCTAGACGAAGCCAAGGCAGATTTGCTAAAGAGCAAGGATGAAATGAAAAAATTATATGCTAACCGTGGCGAGATTTTTGATTTTGATAATTTGGACTTCGAATATGTTTTCGACACTATATCCTTCCTCAAATATTCGCCTTTCACACTTGCGGGTTTGTCAAAAGCCACCGGCATCAACTGCAAACAACTGAGCCACTATGTCACAGGTTACCGCAAACCATCTCCAAAAACGGTGCAAAAAATCCAAGACGGCGTTACACGTTTTATCAGTTCGTTTCGAAATATGACATTGGTATAAGTATGGTAGAGAATGCCTCTTTTTCTTTTTATATTTTTGCATCATATATTGGTTGTATAAAAACTTAAGAAATAACACAACATATTATGAATCAGACCGTTTCCTATAAAAAACATCGTATTATGAAATTGAAATTTTCCATTTTATTCTTTTTAATAAGTATATTATCGGGCGCCTTGTCCGCCAAACCGGTGGACACAACCACTGCTCGCGCGGTCGCAACCCATTTTTTTGCCCTGAAATATAACCACACCTCCGAATCCTTAAACCCCGTTGTCGCATACACCGCCCCTTCGCTCCGCGGCGAAGACGGTTCGGCTCCCAGCTACTATGTCGTGAATTTCGAACCCAACGGCTTTGTCATCGTAGCGGGCGACGACCGGGTTCAACCTGTTTTGGCTTTCTCCGATGAAGGGGCTTTTGTCACTGAAAACATACCCGACCACATCCGTTTTTTCCTGAATGGATATACGGAAGACATTCAACATATAACTGACGAACAACAACATAGCGATGAATCTGTTCGGCGGCAGTGGGAAACATTGCTGTCAGGGAAAGAACTCGCGCCAAAAGACGGGGACGGCAATGTGGTGGTTGCCCCGTTGCTGGGCAACAACAGATGGAACCAGACCAAGTACTACAACGACCTTTGTCCCGCTGATGCGACGGGCGATCCGGCTTATGGCGGGCACGCTGCCGCAGGTTGCGGCGCCCTTGTCATGGGACAAGTGATGCGCTATTGGCAGTTCCCCACCACTGGCAGGGGAAGCCATTCCTACAACTGCAATTATGGCACCCTTTCGGCCAACTTTGGTGCTACGACCTACCATTACGAGAACATGCCCGAAAGACTTTCAAACACTTATCATCCAGACAGTTGTGTTGAAGCCATCGCCACGCTGCTGTATCATTGCGGGGTCGCCGTAAACATGAATTACGGTCCGGCCACAAGCGTGGCCAACTCCAACCGCATTGTATCCGCTCTATCCAATTATTTCCGTTATCCCACTACTATACAATACATTGAGCGTGGAAGTCTTTCCTCCAGCGTCTGGCTCAATTACCTGAAAAGCGAGCTCGACGAAGGCGCCCCCTTCATGTACGGGGGGAGCGGAAATTATGGCGGGCATGTTTGGACTTGTGACGGTTACCAGGACGACAATTTTTTCCATTTCAACTGGGGATGGAGCGGACAGCAAAACGGCTTCTATGCTCTAACCAACTGCAGTTCATACGGATTCAACAGCAACCATGCCATCATCATAGGCATCCGAGGCCCCGAAATACCTGAAGCTATTGGGGAGCATACGGAGGACAAGGTGAAAGTCTTTCCCAACCCTACCCATGGCCGTGTGCGCGTGTGCGCTGAAACGCAACCGGTAACAGAAGTTCAGATTTTTGACTTGTCCGGGAAAATGCTTTCCCGCAAAAGTGTGGGCGAAAAAGAGTTTTTTGTGGATTTATCCGAATACAACGCCGGCAATTACATATTGCAGATAGTCTCCGACAAAGGCATCGAGACTGTCAAAATCGTTAAACTTTAGGAAATTCGTTGCAAAAAAGAAGCTGTCCGCAAACTCAACAGCGGCAGTTTGAAAGGCAAAGAGAAAAAGGATGCCAAGGAGATTGTTGACGACTGGAATGCAACCTCCGCCGCCATCAACAAGGAATTCAATGAGAGATTTGTGAACACATTGAAGAAGAAACTCAAATAAGGATTGAAGACAGGTTACAACGACCTAACAACCCTTAAAAAAAGTAGAGATGCTACCAGGTAACATCTCTACTTTTTTTGTAGCCTTATCAGCCAACGCGTTATTTCTGGATGCGGATTCTGGCATCCACGGCGGTCACATAGCGCGGGTTGCCGAGCAGCGGGTTGAGATCCATCTCCACGATTTCGGGAGCGGCCTGCACCAGGGCACTCACGCGCGCCACCTGGTCGGCATAGAGGTCGATGTTGACGGGCTCCTGGCCACGCACGCCTTGCAGAATCTTGTAACCACGCAGCTTGGTGAGCATCTGCTTGGCTTCTTCTGCCGTAATCGGCGCCAGTGCGGACTGCACATCCTTGAGCACTTCGATAAAGATGCCGCCCAGACCGAAGAAGA
>DGGS01000182.1 GCA_002392325.1 Bacteroidales bacterium UBA3868 | reverse complement strand
GCATCCGCAAAGTGATGTGCAGGTGCTCACCCCCATCGCCTCCCACTCCCTCAGCGTGCGCCCCCTCGTCATCCCCGCCGACACCGACCTGACCATTGAGGTGAGCAGCCGTGCCGGTTACTACTCTTTAGCACTTGACACAGAGCGACTTGTAGTTCCCGACAAAATCAAACTGCTTATCCGCAAAGAGCATTTTCACATCCGCACGGTGCTCTTTGAAAACACCAATTTCTTCGACATCATACGCGAGAAACTGCTCTGGGGGCTGGATAAGCGAAACGGCTGAAAAAAGCCCTTGAAAAGCACGCCGTTATGAACAAATTTTTGTTTATTTTTTAAAAAAGACAAAGAAAATCCTTGCTTGTTTTAATGGTATTTTTGTGGCTAATTATTAAAGTTTTTAGCCTAAATGAGGTATTTTAAAGCAATAACCCGTATCTTTCTGGTTGTCAGCGTTTTGACTATTGTCATTATCGCAATGGTCAAGATACCTCAGCGGCGTTGTGAAACCATTCAGGTCACGCCGCACACCGCAAATCAAAGCGTGCTGCTCACCCAACAGGATGTGGAGCAGTTGCTCGCCACTCATGAGATTGAGATTGTCGGGAAAAAAATCAAGGATGTGGACCTCACCAAGGTGTCGGAACTTCTCGTGAAGAACCCTTATATCCGGAAAATCAATTTCATCCATTTCGCGGGCAAGCGGTTGTTGATCGACTACGATTTGCGCAACATTGTCATGCATGTGTTTGACAAAGAGGGCAAGCAGTATTTTGTGGATGACGAAGGTGCGTTGGTGCCCTACACCTCCAAAATGAAGGATTTTCTGATTATCGCCAACGGCAACATCCGCCAGACCTACAAACCGGGTACTACCGTCGCCAACGAGTTGCAGCAAGTGCTGAATGTGGTCCACAAGATTTTGGCTGATGAGTTTTACACCGCGCAGTTCCGGCAGATTTATGTCAACGAGCAGCGCCAACTGGAACTGGTGTCCACCATCGGCAACCAGATCATCCTGTTCGGTTCCGACAGCGACACCGATGAGAAGCTGGACAACTTGAGAGTAATTTACAAAGAAGGTCTTTCCCGCAAAGGGTATGACACATACACGATGCTGGATGCCCGATACAAAAACAGAATAATCGCAAAAAGAAAATAACAAAACAAGGAAAAACAAGGATATTATGGATAAAACTTCTACGAATAACGGCATGGTGGTGGGCCTTGACATCGGTACAACAAAAATCGCCACTGTAATAGGTTTTCGTAACGACAACGGACAGATAGAGGTAGTGGGCTATGGCAAGAGCGAGTCCAGCGGCGTGGAGTTCGGTGAAATCAAGAATATCCTCAAAACCACAGAAGGCATCACCCTTTCCAAAGACATTGCCACCCAGCGCTCCAACCAGGAGATTGAGTCGGTATATGCCGGCATTGCCGGTCATCACATCAAGACCAGCAAATACAACCACATACTTTACCGTCACGGTCTGGAAGAACCCATCAGCAAGGAGGAGATCGAGCAGTTGAAGAAGGATGTGTTCAAAGTGACCTTGAACCCCGGGGAGGAGATTATCGATGTGATTCCCCAGCGCTACCAGATTGACCATTCACGCGAGACGCTTGACCCGGTTGGCGAGCTCGGCAATGAGGTCATCGGCCTGTATCAAATCATCACCGGCAATGTGCGTGAAATCAGCAAAATCGTAAAATGCGTGAATGACGCCGGTTTGGAAGTCCGCGACATCGTACTCGAACCCATCGCATCCGGTTTGGCCTGCCTGAGCGAGGATGAGAAAAAAGAGGGTGTGGTGCTGGTTGACATCGGCGGTGGAACCACCGACATGGTCATCTTTGTGGACGGCAACCCTGTTTTCACCAAAGTGATCCCTATCGGCGGAAACATCATCACCAAAGACATTTCGCAAGTGTGCCATATCTCGGAAGATGTGGCTGAGCAACTGAAAATACGTTACGGCACCTGTGTGGTGGAGAAGAGCAACGCCAACAACATCATCACCATTCCCAGACCGTACGGGCAAGACGCCATCCAGATCAGCGAATACAACTTGGCTCAGATTATATACTGCCGTGTGCAGGAGGAGATTATCAACATCGTCAAGAACGAGATTGAGAATTCCGGATACAAGGACCGTCTTTTTGCCGGTCTCGTGCTCACCGGCGGTGGCGCCAACCTCCGCAACATCCGTGAGTTGTGCCAGTTCTCCATGCAGTTGCCCGTGCGCATAGGCGTGCCTGGTGCCAGTTTCGCGCACAACATCCCCACCGAACTCAAGCACCCCATGTTTGCCACTGCTCTCGGATTGCTCAAGTTCGGCATTGAGACGGAAAACATCACCACGGCTCCAGTTGCCCATGAGACGAAAGACGACAGTGAGAAAAGCGGCAGCGGACTCTTCGGCGGCAAACGCAAAAAAGAGCCCAAAGTCAAAACCGCAAAAGAGAAAGACCCCAACAAAGTCAATATTTTCGAAAAGATTCCAGGATATCTCAAAGACCTCCTGGAAAGCATATCCTAACCTGACCAAACCTAAGTAAGAATAATAAAAAACCATTCATAATTATGACAGATAAAATTAATTTCACACCGGATTATGGCGAAAAAGCCAGCCCTTCATCCATCATCAAAGTCATTGGTGTTGGCGGTGGCGGCAGCAATGCTGTAAAACACATGTACAGCGAAGGCATCGTAGGTGTTGACTTCCTGATTTGCAATACGGACCGTGGCCACCTGGAAAGCACGCCCGTGCCCGACAAACTGTTATTAGGCAACGGCTTGGGCGCCGGAGCACAACCCGAAGTTGCACGCCAATACGCCATGGAAAGCAAAGAACGGATCCAAGAGTTCATCGGAAAGGAAACCCGCATGCTCTTCATCACCGCCGGTATGGGTAAAGGCACCGGCACCGGTGCTTCCCCCGTCATCGCTGAAATAGCGCACGACATGGGCATTCTCACCATCGGTGTGGTCACCACCCCCTTCAAATTTGAAGGTGCGGAACGCACACGACTGGCCAACGAGGGTATCAACGAACTGTCCAAACATGTGGACTCCCTCATCACCATCAAAAACCAAAATGTGATCAAGTACTACAACGATGAGGATTTGGACAGCGCATTCGGATATGCCGATGATGTCCTCAAAAACGCCGTGAAGTGCATCGCTGAGTTGATCACCGTGAACTACGCCCAGAATGTGGACTTCAACGATGTTCAAACCATCATGAAAGACAGCGGAAAAGCCATGCTCGGCTTGGCAGTCGCCCAAGGCGAAAACCGCGTTGAGAAAGTGGTTCAAGACGCTCTGGATTGTCCGTTATTGGACGAAAACGCCATCTCCGAAGCACAGAACTTCCTGTTCTTCATCAGTTATGGTCCCGACAAGAAACTCAAAATGTCGGAATTGGACAGTCTCACCGAGAAATTCGAGAAAATCCAAAGCCGCAACGCCCGTGTTATCTGGGGACGCGGTTTGGACGAGAGTCTGGGCGAGTCCATCAAACTTTCGGTCATCGTTACCAATTTCAATTCCAAAGCTGAACCCAAACAAGAACGCACAATCGTGTTCAATGAGGAGAAGAAAAATGAGGTTATCTTCACCCAAGATACACCTAATAACGACATTGACAACCTCATTCCCAACGTGAGCGCCCAACCAGCCGCACAAACCAACAACATGCCCGAAGACCCTTTCGCTTTCGAGCAGAACAGACCGGCTGGCCCTCAAAAAATAAAAGATGACGGCGATATCTTTTCCAATTTCGATATCGTAACCCAAACTCCTGCCATCAACCGGTACAAAATCATGGAGTCTTCCGCTCCCACGGAAACCATGACCATGAACTTCCAACCGATGTATGAAGGGAACAACGATATAAGAGAACTCTTTACTGATCTCGCTGACTAAAAGTAATAATTATCTATGAAAAAAACAGCATCCGAATGGATGCTGTTTTTTTGTTTATCGCTTGCCTTTCAACTGGAAATTCTTGAACTCCCGGTTGTCCTGCGACCCTTTGAACATCAAGTGCGGGCGATTGCGCACCCGACAATCTTTCATAATCACATCATTGTTGCTGCCGGTGAAACTCAACTGGCGCTTGGGATCGCAAGGGATGAATAAGGAACCTTTATACACCGCATGATTGTCGATGAAATAGAAGATGTCATCGGAACAATTCAGATATATATTACAATTCTTGTAGGTCCTTTTGGCGCTGTTTTGCGCGGAAGTGTAGCGCACATGGCCCAATGTACAGCGCTCAAACACAATAGTATAGGCCTCGTTGGCATTCACATTGTAGTTCAGGCGCGAATTGGAAACCTTAATGACATCCTTGGCAGAATAGCGCAAATTCAAATGCAGACTGGCGGGATACTTGTACTTGGTTTCAGCTTGCGCGATTTTCGCATCGGCAACCGGGATGATATCCAAATGACTGATATCACATTGGTATCCCTGGCCCAACTTCACATAACGGTTGGAGAGGTACAAATCCGCCGCATGGCCACTGCCCGAATAATTGAATTTCAAACCATTAATGATCAGTTTGTTAAGGGAATAAATCACATTTTCCTTCTCTTGTTTGGTCTTGGGATTGAAAATGACAAACTGGTTCACATCATCCGGCACATTTACGGTCATATTCTTAATGGTGACATTCGGCCAGCATTTTTTTGCCAATTCGGGACGGGTATTGGCAGGTCCATCCAATTTTCCAGCAGAAACAAGGAAATAACGACTGGACGAAGCATCAAACACACAATCCTCTATCTTTAGCTCGAAAGGAGTATAAGCATTGTAGGAGGGCTCCAACAAAACCGGAACAAAATTCACAAAACGGCATTTTTTATAGGACAATGTGCCATATAAAGACGAAAACTGATTGTAAAGATTGCTGAACTTGCAACTTTTCATCTCCACATCCCTACCATAACAGTGTATGTCGAACCTATTAAGGTCGCACTCCTGCAATGTGGCCATATTGATATTGTTGGTGCCGAAAATCCCCCATTTGGCATGTCCCACGAGGCGGACAAAACGGCTGTTCCACACATTATTCATCAGGATTCCATAACCATAATAGTCGCTGCGCGAGTAAGTTCCATCGATGGTGACATTCTCAAACAACACATTGGTGCAGTTACTGATATCGAAAACAGCGTCTGCGGTGAGCTTGCTGTCAGGAGTCTTGACGGTGATGTTGCGGAATTGCAAATTGTTTTGCTGACTGATGGAGAACAGCATTACCTTGTAAGTGTTGCCCTCATCACGCAGAAATGTAAGATTCTGTATCACAACAGGTTTCTCATCCTCGTCCATGGCACAAAGGGTGCATTTGGGATCGGAATACGCATTATTATAGGGTGCGACCGTATTGTTGCGGCTCAATCCGTCACAAATGAGCAGGATATCGCGGCGAGTAGCGGCGTAGTTGTGCCCTTCGCGCTTCTCCACCCAAGGGTTCTGGTCCTCTATCGTCAGCTGATAAAGGCCCATTGCCAGTTCGGGGACCGAAGAAAAATCCTCCCCGTCTAGCAATGACTTGTCAATGGTTATACTCTTTGCGGATTGTTTGCGCTCAAAAAGATAGGTCAATTTGCTTTTGTTGCGGACACGCAGACGCAATCCCTTGAAATCGGAAACCCGGCCCAGAGGGATGCGTTGCGATGTTTTGGTCACCTCAATGGTCAGCGTGTCAATCCCACTATAATCCACATCCACATCCGCTTTCAGCGCAGCTATATGCGTCTTATAGAGCACTTCGTAGCGTTCCGAATCAGATTGGGCTTCAAAAAGGCCGAAATCTATCGGAGACAACGACTGGCTCTTTGCGGAATCGGACTGGTTTTGTGCCAAAACGGGCAACTTCATGAACAGAAACAACAGCAAAATAATGACAACTGATTTCTTCATAGAAAAATGCACTAATTCAACGATCACAATCGGGCATCCACAACCTCACGCGGGAGAACCCCTTTCACATCATACACCACGCCGCCTTCCTTGACGAGGGCACGCACATCCATGTCAAGAAACTCCTTGTGCGCCACTGCCAATATGATGGCATCGTACTTAGACTCTTGAATTTTGTCCTTTGAATTCTTAACCTCGATTCCGTACTCATGTTTCACATGCTCCGCATTCGCCCAAGGGTCGTAAACCGTAATATTGTCCGTATATTCTTCCAATGTATGATAGATGTCCACCACTTTCGTATTGCGGATATCGGGGCAGTTCTCTTTGAATGTAATTCCCAAAATAAGAATCTTGGAGTCCTTCACCATCACACCCTTCTTGTTCATACACTTGATGGTTTGATTGGCCACATACGCGCCCATGCCGTCGTTCAAACGGCGCGCATTGCTCATCACACGAGGCAAAACGCCATATACCTGGGCCTTCTGGATGAGATAATAAGGATCCACTGAGATGCAGTGCCCGCCCACAAGACCGGGGCTGAGTTTGATGAAATTCCACTTGCTGGCGGCGGCCTCAATCACATCGTGCGTGTCAATGCCCATCGCGTTGAAAATCTTGGCCAGTTCGTTCATGAAGGCGATATTCACATCGCGCTGGGAGTTCTCGATGATTTTGGAGGCTTCAGCCACTTTTATGCTGGGTGCCTTATGCGTGCCGTTCACCAGCACGGAGTTGTACACCTCATCCACCAAGTCGGCGATTTCGGGTTTAGAACCGGAAGTCACCTTCTTGATTTTCTCCACTGTATGCTGCTTGTCGCCCGGATTGATACGCTCAGGACTATATCCGGCATAAAAATCCACATTGAACTTGAGTCCGGAGACCTTCTCCACCACAGGAAGACACTCCTCTTCCGTAACACCGGGATAAACGGTGGACTCATACACCACCACATCACCCTTGGAAATCACCTTGCCGACGGTTTCAGACGCGCCCCAAAGCGGTTTGAGGTCCGGACGGTTGTTCTCGTCCACCGGAGTGGGAACCGCCACCACATAGAAATTGCAATCCCGAATATCGTCCAAACACGTTGTGCAACGGAAACCGTGTTTTTCAATGGCCTCCTGCAAAAGAGCGTCATCCACTTCCAATGTGGCGTCATGGCCTTGCATCAAGGCATCCACACGCGATTGGTTCATGTCGAAACCAACCGTGGGGTATTTTGTGGAAAAGAGGCGGGCCAATGGGAGTCCCACATATCCCAACCCTATTACAGCAATCTTCAAATTATTCATAATCAGGTTTTTATAGTTGTTTTATGTAATTTATTAATCTCTCATGAAAATATCACGGGTATAGACTTTTTCGTGCACATCGTCCAGGCACGCATCATAGCGATTGGCGATGATGGCTTGTGACTCCGCTTTGAACTTCTCCAAATCGTTCACCACCAGACTGCCGAAAAAAGTAGTGCCATCCTGCAGGGTGGGTTCGTAGATAATCACGGTTGCCCCTTTTGCCTTGATGCGCTTCATCACGCCTTGGATGGAGGATTGGCGGAAATTGTCGGAGTTGCTCTTCATGGTCAGGCGGTAAACGCCCACCACGCACTGTTTCTCCTCCGAAGGGTTGAAGTCGCCGCGGTTATAGTAATCGTAATAGCCAGCCATGTTGAGCACGCGGTCTGCGATAAAGTCCTTGCGGGTGCGGTTACTCTCCACGATGGCGGACATCATGTTTTGGGGCACATCAGCGTAATTGGCGAGAAGTTGTTTCGTGTCTTTGGGCAGGCAATAGCCGCCGTAGCCGAAACTGGGGTTGTTGTAATGCGTGCCGATACGCGGATCCAGGCACACGCCGTCAATGATCTGCTTGGTGTTCAGCCCTTTCATTTCGGCGTAGGTGTCCAGTTCATTGAAATAAGAAACGCGGAGCGCAAGATAGGTGTTAGCGAAAAGTTTCACCGCCTCGGCCTCTGTGCTCCCCATAAAAAGCACCGGCACATCCTCTTTGATAGCTCCTTGCTTGATCAAATCCGCAAAAACATGCGCTTTTTCCTCCAAAAAAGCATCGTTTTGATCATATCCCACGATGATACGGGATGGATAGAGATTGTCGTACAGCGCTTTGCTCTCACGCAGAAACTCGGGCGCGAAGATGATGTTCGGCAATTTGCCGTCGGCACCCTTGAACTTCTCGCGCACCTGTACGGTATAACCCACCGGAATGGTGCTTTTGATCACCATGATTGCTTTTTCATTGACCTTCAACACTTTCTGGATGACATCCTCCACTGCCGAAGTGTCAAAGAAGTTCCGCTGACTGTCGTAGTTAGTGGGGGCGGCAATCACCACGAAATCGGCATCCCGATAACCGGCGTCCGCATCCAGCGTGGCGCGTAGATCAAGCGGTTTATGAGCCAAATATTCTTCAATGTAATCGTCCTGAATCGGTGATTTCTTGTTGTTTACCATATCCACGCGTTCAGGCACAATGTCCACAGCGGTCACATGATTGTGCT
>DGGS01000172.1:331-8478 GCA_002392325.1 Bacteroidales bacterium UBA3868 | reverse complement strand
GCCAAACTGACCTTGAAGGAGCAGTATCCTATCTCCAACAACAAAGATATTGAGGTCAAAGTAACGGATGTGACCCCAGACGCCACCTACAACAAAACCGAAACTGGTGTGCTCACTTGGGATGTGGAGTTGAAAGCCGGCGAGACCCGCACTTTCAGTGTAACCTACAGCGTGAAATACCCCAAAGACCGAAATGTGAATTTATAGGGATTGGTATTTGGATTTTTTAAGATTTGGATAATCTTGTTTCTAACAAAAAAGATTATTTTTGCGCTTCAATTCATTGAAATATCTTAATTTAAAACACGAAAAAAAATGAAAAAAGTATTGATTTTAATGGCAGCTGCGTGCTGTCTGTCATTCACCGCATGCAACAACAACAAACCTGCTGAGCAACCGAAAGAATGCCCCGAGATGCAAGCCGAGGACCATCCTTGCTGCAAGGACATGACTCCGGAGCAGAAAGCCGAAATGGAAGCCTGCAAGAAAGCCATGGAGGACTGGAAGAACTGGGAGAACATCTCCGAGGAGCGCAGAGTGGAACTGCTCAACGACCGCAAGGCCAAATACGATGAAATGCAGGCCATGAAGAAAGCCCAGGAAGAGAAGAAAGCCAAATTTGAGGCAGCTATGAACAACTGGGACAAACTCACGACCGCTGAAAAGAAAGCCGCATTCGATGAAATGGGATGCTGCGGCGGTTGCAAGAAGGGCGAAGGTGTCGGTTGCTGCAAAGGTGAAAAGCCGGGCTGTTCAAAAGATGGCCATGGTCCGAAAGGATGTCCCAAAGACCACAAATGCCCCAAGGACGAACCCAAACACTAAACTTTTTTTCTAAAAAAAATGAAAAAACGTGCCTTTGGCACGTTTTTTTTATATTTGCCACACATATTAATTAACATTTTAAATCAAACGTCATGAAGAAAATTATCCCTTTTATCGTTTCAGGCATTCTCATTGCTTGTACAGCTTGCGATCCACCCTCGCCCACCATACCTTATGGTGTGTATGGCACAGTAACACAGCGCGAAGGAAACTGGATGCCTCCCGTCAATCCGCAAGAAGCTCATGAGTTTCCTATCCAATGCGAAATCGCAGCTTTTGATTCCATCAACATAGCAGACCTTGGCAACAGCCTATTCCAAGAACGGATAGCAATTTCTGATTTCAATATTCGCGAGGTCACCCGTACCTCCAGTGCCTTGAACGGCTTTTACATGATGAAATTGCCGGCAGGCAAATATTCCATTGGTGTCGTTGACGGCGATTCTATACTTACACATAGCATGAGAGTTGCAGGCGATGGCGGTTGGCTGATGCCATTAGAGCTCTTCTCCAACGAGTTGCGCGAATTCAACCTTGTGGTGGACTACGCCGTGTACTGACACTTTAGACTTTTCCCCCAGCCTTGATCTATTAGCACTCACCATCAAGAAAAACTTTTTACCAAAACACGGCATATATCACCACCAGCAGCACGCAAATGGCATACGCCGCGATATGAAAGTCGCGTTTGGTTTGGAACATATCAGCGGTCAACGAGATTGCCCGCACATCGTCATCTTTCTCGCAGGTGCACAGACTCACCATCACGATGATGGCCATAGTAAGCAGGCAAGTGTAGAACATCTGGTCGATAAACGGCATGTCTATCGGGAAAAACTTGAGTGCCAGCGCAATGGGAATGGAGAGCACCACACCAGTGATGGCACCTTTGTTGGTGGTCTTCTTCCAGAAAAGTCCTAACAGGAACAGCGCAAGAATACCCGGACTCACCAGACCGGTGTACTCCTGGATATACTGGAACATTTGCCCCACACTGCCGAGCAGCGGTGCAATCAGGCAGGCGATAACAAGAAACAATCCGGCGGAAATCTGCCCCACGAGCACCAAACTGACATCTTTGCCCGTCTTTTCTTTCACTTTCGGCGCTATGTATGGTTTGTAAATGTCCATCGTGTAGATAGTGGATGCCGAATTGAGCATAGAGGCCAATGAAGAGACGATTGCCGCGGCTAACGCAGCGATTACCAATCCTTTAAGCCCTGTCGGAACAAACGAGCTGATGAGCCAGGGATATGCGTTATCGTTGTTAAGTGCGCCGTTGGCTTTGGTGAGTGCCTCCACCGCACCAAAACTGCCCTCCGTGTACATCACATAGGCGACAATGCCAGGGATGACCACAATGAACGGGATGAGCAGTTTGAGGAATGCCGCGAACGCCAGACCTTTCTGCGCTTCGGACAGCGATTTGGCCGCAAAGGCGCGCTGGATAATGTATTGGTTAAAACCCCAGTAGTAGAGGTTGGCCACCCACAAACCTCCTATGAGCATAGCAATACCAGGCAGGTTGTGGTATTCGGGATTATCTTTGGGTAAAATCAAGTGCAGCCGATCGCCTGCCACATCCGTGAGATGGCGTATGCCGTGCGTGACGGTGCCATCCGGACTGATGACATGCAGGGCGACCACGGTGGTGATAACACCACCCAAAACAAGCAAAAACACCTGCAATATGTCGGTCCATGCCACAGAGGAAAGTCCTCCGGTAATGGAATAGAGGGCGGCGATGACACCCAATCCGATAATGGCGGGCATAATCAGGGAACCGTCGCCCGTACCGATAATCGTATCGATGGCCTTAGCGCCAAGAAACAATACGGAAGTGAGGTTCACAAAGATGAACAGTCCTAACCAGAAGACGGCCAGGATGGTCTTAAGATTCCGGGAAAAGCGTTGTTCCACAAATTGTGGAATCGTATAAATACCCTGCTTCACAAACACAGGCATGAAGAATTTGGCCACGATGATGAGCGTAAGAGCGGCCATGAATTCGTAGGAGGCCACCGCGAAACCGCCCGCAAAGCCCGAACCCGACATGCCGATAAACTGCTCCGCCGAAATGTTTGCGGCAATCAGCGACGCACCTATCGTCCACCACGGCAGCGACTTGCCCGCCAGAAAATAGTCCTCAGCGGTTTTGTCCTTGTTCTTCTTGCGATGGGAAATCCAAATGCCCAGTCCAACAATCAGCAGCAAATAGGCGGCGAAAATGATGATGTCTATTGTTTGAAAAGTGGGATTCATATTTCTATTATTACAATTTTGGAACAATGGATTCTTACAGTTTTTTCTGTTGCAAATCCTTTCTGTTCTGCCCAATATACACAAAATAGAGTACCAAATCCGTGGTTACCAGCAGCGCGTTAAACACATAGAGCCAGATAACGATATCGTGGCTGTACAACACTTTATGGATAATGCCGAAAATGTATCCCAATACAATCAGGGACATAAAAAGCGGACTTTTGCCGATAACCACCTTTGTTCTCAAGGATTTGGCGATGGATACTGGCCAACTGATCGCGAAACAGAGCAGAAAGAGAACTTCCCAAATGCTGAAATTTGTCATAGTAATACTGTTATTAGTTTTAGAGTTTATTGTCCGAAAATTTCTTTTCCTCGGCAGAAGCGGTGTTTAATCTGGCGGTCGTCGCCCAAATAGATGTATCGTTCCAGACGCTCCAGCAGCGAATAATTGTCGTGATTCAAGTCGCTGTCATCGATAATGAGAGCGTCAAACTCATAGCCCGGCTCAAAGCTTCCCACGCGGCCGAAGAAACTCCCCGCCGACTTTGTCGCCATCCAGAATGCTTCCGATAAAGTGAGGAACGAACGGTCATGATTCTGCTGATAGTACATTTTGCTCACCTGTATGGCATAAACCATCATCCGGAAGATGCTCAAATCGTGTCCACCGCTGATGTCACTGCCAAGTCCAACACGCAATCCATTGTCCAGGAACTTCCTGACAGGCGCCATACCGGACGCCACATTCAAATTTGAAGTGGGACAGTGGGCCACCACTACCCTATTGCGTCGCATCAACTCCAGTTCTTCGCCTTCCGTGAATACGCAATGTGCCATTACGGTAGGCGTTTGTCCGAAGAGCCCATAACGATTGTAAGCATCGCCATACCAAGTGTTTTCGAGGGTCCGCACCAACGCCACCTCATCCTTGTTTTCCGAGAGGTGCGACTGCACGGGCAATTGATATTTGGCTGCCAGTTCGCCGCAGGCACGGAGCGTCTCCGGGGTGCAAGAAGGGACAAAGCGAGGCGTTATGATCGGCCGCACCAGCGCATCTGGATTGTTAAATTCCGCTATCAGATCCTCATAGCCCAAAACCATCTCCCCCACCGGTTCCGAAAGCCCTTCGGGGCAATTGCGGTCCATGGCCACTTTGCCCACCAGCGCTCCCATGCCCGCCTCCTGGAAAATACGCATCAGCAGACGGGTGCTGTCTGTATGAATAGTGGCAAACACGCAAGCCCGCATGGTGCCAAAACGCCACAAGTCGTGGACAAACCGGCGATACATCCGCTCAGCGTAGGCCAAGTCGGCATACTTCATCTCCTCAGGGAAAGTATAGTTCTGGAGCCATGGCAACAATTCCAGATCCATGGCAATGCCTTGATTGCGGTATTGCGGGGCATGCACATGCAGATCGTTCATGGCGGGTATCAATAGGCAGTCTACAAAATCCGTAACCTCCCAATCGCCACAATCCAACGACTTCAAATCAGAGGCCACCTCAGACACACGCCCATCGGCATCCACAGCGACATAACCGTTCTCCAACACTTCGAAACGGTTTCGCTCCTTTGTATAAAGAATATGTGCTTTATATACCTTCTTCTTCATATCATCCTCTACCTGTTACTTCTTGCACAATGTGCAAGAACACACTATATATCCCGTCCAGCTTTCTTAAGCATTCGCCTTACCTTGCGATATCGCTTAATCAGCCAATCCTCAACCATCTCATTTTCCATATCAGGAACTTCCAAAATCTCGTTTTTGTGCCTTTTCAAGTGAGAGAAACGAATATAGGCTCCTATATGACGGCTCTTCTTATCATGGTAGATCTCATCAAACGGAATCAGCACGGCCGTATCCTCAATGTTGTGCATCAAGCGGTTCACCGCTGTACCGAACATGAGCATCCGGGAAGTGATGGATATATAGGCCGTCATATTCGGCGGAACATTCACGCCCCTCATTCTGGCTGCCGCCTTAAGTAACTTGTAGTCTTCCAGCAGGTCATCTTTATTCAAGATAAGATCCATCAGTGCGGGATCGGAATCCGGCATTATCGCTTGGTTATTCCAAGGACGGACAAGCTCGTTTTTATCCCCAAAATGTTTCCATAGGAAATGGTAAATCAGATTTCTGGCAATATGGTCATAGGAAGGATACAACGTAATCTTTCCAAAGAAATAAAGCAGGTTCGGATACTTCATGATAATCGCCACAAGACCATCCCAGAGATTGTCAAAAGCGAATATGGACTTTGAGCCGTTCTTGGAACTTTGGTAATCCGGAGCCACAAAATTGCGGCCCAGCTCCAATACATGCGGCAGATATTCATCAATAAACTTTTGGGAAAAATGGAATTGGTGGGCACTTGCCATTATCGGTTGGCCTTTCTCATCAAACATTGCCTCCGAGCCAAAGAGAAAACGGTAGCCGCCAATTATCGCCTCATTGTCCGGATCCCACACAATCAGCTGCTTATATGGTTTTTCCATCTTGTCGTATTCATCCAAATCCATGGCGTTGCCTGTTGAGCCGCCGGCCTCACGGAACGCCAGTTCGCGCAATCGCCCGATTTCGGTCACCACATTGGGGGAATCGTGCCAGGTCACAATGTAAAGTTCGTTATGACCCTTGTTGGTATCTTCCAACTTCTTGGATTTGGTAAGTTCCGCTTTAAGCAGTTTAACGGGTACGGGATCAATAATTTTTCTATTCATGATTATATAATTTGTCAGTCAATACTGGAAGGCCAAGGATTAGAAACTATACCCGCCATGTCAAGCATCGTCTTGTGCGCGAGATCACGCATACGCGCCACTTCTTCTTTCCGGGGGGTATTGGGGTTTGGTATGATGGGGTCACCCACATGAATGGTAACCAGCGGTTCGTCTTTGCTAAAGAGTTTGCGCCATCCGGTGCGAGGTCTGAATGTGATTACCATGGGGATTACAGGGAGAGCATACTTGTAAGCCATGTTGAAAGCGCCTGTCTTGAAAGGTCTAAGCGGGGCATAGAATTTCCAACTGCAACTTTCGGGGAAAATGTGTATCCACTGTTTGCGGTCGTGAAGTTCATCCAATGCCTTGTCAAACGCTCTCAGTCCGCTGCGTTTCTCCGGGATGGCGATGCCGCCGATGTTTTTCATCAGGAAACCGTCCTTGCCGCGGAACGGTTGGGCGTACATGGGAATCCAGGCCTTGCGGAAGCGCATCGCCTGCAGCACGCAAATCATATCCCACCGGTAAACATGATTACAAACGGTCATCATTCCGTTGGCAAAGAGTTTGCGGTTCTGTCGAATCTTCTTACGACCTTCTATCTTAAGGCCATAACGGATGCGGTTCACCGGAAATGCCGCTATCCAAGTAGCAAGATAAACAAGGAAATGCCATATTTTGAATTTCAGGGATTTGTCAAGATACGGGTAAGTATCGTCAAATTTCATATCCTTGAGTTCCCCGCGTATGGGTGCCATTTTCGTGAACGGATCCTCGGCAGAAAAGTCTGCCATGGGTTCAGGAACATACACCCCTTCCCTTACTTTGAAGTTCCGATATGCCGGGCCGAATGATGAATAGTCTTTTATCATGCCAAATTTCAGAGAGTATTGGCGGATACTTCAACTAATCCGCAACGAAACTGCAAATTTAATAAAGTTTTTTGAAAATCAAGATGACTGAAGTATTTTTTTCGACCATCAATGCAACATTGTGGCTTCTTTGCAGTTCGATGAAACGCCTTCATTTCCTGTAAAATCATTTCCAAATTCATCATCGGCGTCTTTGAATACAAATTGCAGAAATTCAGATAGATATAGTCTCCAATTGCGCCAGACATGGCCTCCTGTGGACTTAAAATAGAGGTGTGGGATTTGCTTTTGTTGAAGTTTTCTGGCAAATCGTTTGCTCTGCGGATGGAAAATATCCGTTTTGCCAGTTCCAATCCAATAGAATGTGTTCCGATTGTCTGGCAATTGCTTGCGGTGCACAATCGGGGAGAACAATCCCACATACCTGAAGTTGTCTCTGTACATGTTGGCAAGCACGGCCGATTGCGAGGCGCCTGCCGACAGCCCGGCCACGGCACGCATATTCATATCGGAGGATATACGATAACGGGCGGATATAAAGCTGTCCATTTGCGGAAAAATCCGCTCAAAATCCTGATGGAACCATGAGGCGTAACGGAGCAGATTTTGCATCAGGCCCACACTCTCGTCCTGACCGACAAGTCCTTTGGGATTGGCATCAGGCATCACAACAATCATCGGTTCGGCCTT
Source organism: Bacteroidales bacterium UBA3868 (assembly GCA_002392325.1). Lineage (GTDB taxonomy): Bacteria > Bacteroidota > Bacteroidia > Bacteroidales > WCHB1-69 > F23-D06. Next base: position 1,100 of record DGGS01000172.1, on the reverse strand, counting down.
GCCTTGCCGTATCAGATTGTCCACCATCTGTATGGCCCGCCCACGGTCATGCCAAGCCAGTTCATTGCCGTCTATGCCGTGCAGCAGGTAGAGGACGGGGTAGGTTTGCCTTGTGCTATCGTATTGCGGTGGCAAGTACAGCAGAATACGGCGCGTCTTTCCACAGGTGGAATCCCAGAACTCGCAATGTTCCGTTTTCCCTGCCAGCGAGTCGGAGAGGCACAATTCCATTAAATCGGAACCGGGTACAACAAACACACTTCGTTTCCCATTTGAAATACGGATTGAATCGGCATTGTTGGGATCCACCCGCTTTTGCCCGTTCGTCTTGAACCGGTATGTATAGACTTCCGGCGTAAGTGATGGCGTGGTATAAGTGAAAAGTCCGTTATTATCGGATACCATACGGGCGGATTTCAAGTTCTCCCGGTGGACATTGTACTTCTTGCTCCGCAATTCGCAGTCGCAATATACCCGCGCGCGGCTGTTTCCCGGATCTTTGAGTACAAATGTCACCGTACCATCCTCATTAACTATTGGAGAATGAGATGCGGAGGGTTGTGCTCCTGCCAAAACGGATAACAGCAGAAATACTATTATCAGAGCGTTTCTAATGATTCTTTTGGGCTGTTTCATTATCCGAAATTTCTTCCATCAGCATTTTTTCAAAATTTGCCACAGATTCGGTTATACTGTATTGCTTTACAATATCAGCGTATTTTTGTTCCATTTCCTTCCTGGCATCCGGATGTTCAATCCAATAATCGAT
>DGGS01000172.1:0-262 GCA_002392325.1 Bacteroidales bacterium UBA3868 | reverse complement strand
CGGGGTGGAAACAAACTGCGGCTGTCCATCGCGAACTGGGGCGTGGCGCTCTGTGAACTGCTTGAAATAAGCGGTACCAGTCCAGAGCCCATTGCCTCCAAACACGAAAGGGACTCCAGTTCCACCTCACCTGCATGCACATACAAGTCCGCGTATCCCAATGCTTTCATCAGCTGCCGGTCGGACATGTAACCGATATGTGGCGGGTTGGTAAATCCTTTCGCTTTCCTGCGTAACTTTTTCTCACTCAACCCCGTTCCCA
>DGGS01000227.1 GCA_002392325.1 Bacteroidales bacterium UBA3868 | reverse complement strand
TTGCCGGAATATAGAATCCGAATTGTAGGAGATATTGAGCCAAGGAAACCGTTTTGAGTAGTACGGACTTCCCTGCCATGTTGGCACCCGTGATGAGCACGGCTTCGTTGGAGAATTGTATATCGATGGGTTGGAATGCTTTGCCACGCTCTTTGAGGGCTGCATCCACTTCTGGGTTGAAAAGTTGCATCAGGCGGGTTTCTTGACCGATGATGGGCCGGCAGGCATTCCACTCAACGGCCAGTTTGGATTTCGCCAGCATCAGATCGAAATGGGCCAATGTGTCCAGGTTCTGGGCAATGGCTCTCCTGTATGGTTGCAGTTGGACGGTCAGTTGCGTGCGGATACGATCCTCCACTTTCTGTGCCTGAAAACGGTACTCTTCCGCTTCAGTCGCACTCTTGGCCTGGTCGATGCGCTCGCGCCAGGTGGCCAGTTCGTGGTCGTAGGCCGAGTAAATATAGAAGTGGGGGATATTTGTGTGCTCCGGATCCAGCATCGCCACCACACTGTCCATATTCTCCAGCGGGAAAGCATTACATCCGATGGCGTTCAGATCATCCGATATCCTTCTGGTCAGGATGGCGGTTTTCTTTATCTCAAAAAGTTGTATATCATCTAAAGTGATGCCGTTTTCCAGAGCGGATAGGGTGGGGCGTATGTCGTTGATTTGGTGCAGGTTGTTTCGGATATGGGTGAGCTTGGTGCGACAGTTTTCGTCTCGAACCAACGATAGGGTCTTCTCCAAAAGGTCGAATTCCGCATTCAACGCATCCGCATCCGAGCAGAAATCCAGGTTCAGCAGGTAGTGCCGGCCCAGATTGGAGGTAAGTTGCAAGTGCTCATACACGAAATGCAGCGCGGCGTTTTGTTCGAAAGCGTTTTTAAAAAGCATATCCTAAAAGAATCATTATAAAACCACGATTAATCCCATCCCAAACCTCAAATTCCAAATCTCAAATCCCAAATCTCAAACCTCAAATCTCAAATCTCAAATCCCAAAATCTCACGTCCCACGTCTCAACTCTCACGTCTCATGTCTCACCTCAAGCCTTCTTCAGCCATTTGAAAATCTCTTTCCAGCTGCTCTTTTTGCCGTACATCAGGATGCCCATGCGATAGACTTTGGCGGCGAACCAGACGCAGAACACTAGGAACAGCAGGGCCAGTCCCATGGAGGTAAGCAACTGCCACAGCGGCACGCCGGCGGGCAGGCGCACCATCATGACGATGGGCGATGTCAAAGGTATCATGGAGAACCAGAACGCCAACTGTCCGTTAGGATTTGTGGAGATGGTGGGTATAAGGATGATGGCCAGCAGCAGCGGAATGGTGACCGGCATGGTGTATTGCTGCGAGTCGCTCTCATTGTCCACCACCGAGCCTGTGGCGGCATACAGGGTGGCGTAAATCAGGTAACCGACTACAAAGAAGAATAGGAAGCAAAGTATAATCTCCGTGAAGGAGATGGGGAAGTAGTTGTTGATCTGTTGGAAAATATTGACGCTTTGGGCCATGTCCGGTGCTCCGGCGGCCATTTCTGTGGCGGCTTCCGCCTGGAAAAGGTTGGGCGCCGCTAACTGCACGCATCCCAAAATGGCGAAGGTCAGCACGACCCAAATGGCGAACTGCGTAAGCCCCACCAAGGCAATGCCCACAATCTTGCCGATGAGCAGCTGGATGGGCTTCACAGAGGATATGAGCACCTCCACAATGCGGTTGGTCTTCTCCTCCAACACTCCGCGCAACACCTGGCTGGCGAAGAACAGAATGATGAAATAGATGAAGAAACCGCACATCATGCCGATAACCTGGTTCATCTCCGCAATGTTCTCCCGCTCGTTGCCTTTGTCGTCCACTTGTATGGTGGTGACATCCACTTTGGTGAGTTCCTGCAACTTCTCGAACTTGGCCGGTTCTATGTGCAGAGAATCCTGCAGCAGCCGGTCAAAGAAAATCTCGTTCATCTGGCTCTCCAGTCTGCCCTGCAATCCTGATGGCAGGTTTTTCTTGTAGTACAGGTTGGTTTTCAAACTCTGGCTGTTGCCGAGAATGTGGAACACACAATCGTATTTCTCATTGTCGAAGGCGTCCTGCTTGAGTTGGTTGATGTCGCCCGAGATGTAACTGAATGTGGTGTTCTCCGTGTTCTCAAAAGCGTTGATGAATATCTCAGTGTCATCCACCACCAGCACATTGGCGGTTTGCGTTCTCTCGCTGTGCATCACCAGCAGTACCGGCAGCACAATCACAGCGGCCATGAGTATGGGAAACAGGATGGTCAGGATGATGAAGGATTTCTTCTTGACCCTCGTAGTGTATTCGCGGGCGATGATTAGGGATATGTTGCTACTCATGATTCTGCTGGTTAAAGGTTTGTACTTGTTCGATGAATATCTCGTTCATAGTCGGCAGTATTTCCTTGAAGGATATTAGGTTGCCGTGTTTCATGCAGGAGGATACCAAATCGTTGGATGACTTGCCCTCTGGCAGTTTCACCGAGTAGGAAACGCCATACGGCAGCGTCTGTTTCCCTAATAATACGAACTCGGTCCCCGAAGTGTTCTCCAGTTCGGGATTCTCGGCGGACAAGGTTATTTCAAAGATGTTTTTCTTGAAACGGTTTTTCACATCTAAAATATTGCCGTTCAATATTTTGCGTGCTTTGTTGATGAGGGCGATCTCGTCGCAGATTTCCTCCACGGAAGCCATATTGTGTGTGGAGAGTATGATGGAGGTGCCCTCCTTTTTCAGTTGCAGGATCTCCTCTTTCAGCAGGTTGGAGTTGATGGGATCAAATCCGCTGAAGGGCTCGTCCAATATTAGGAAGGAAGGTTTGTGCAGGATGGTAGTGATGAATTGCAGTTTCTGCTGCATACCTTTGGAGAGTTCCTCCACGGGTTTGTTCCACCAGTCCAGAATGTCGTATTGTTGGAATTTCTCACGCAGGCGCTTGTAGGCCGTGTCGCGGTCCAAGCCCTTGAGGCGGGCCAGATACATGGCCTGCTCACCGGCCTTCATTTTCTTGTAAAGGCCTCGTTCTTCCGGCAAATAACCAATTTGGCGCACATCTTCCGCTTTGAGCGGCTGCCCTTTGAAGAACACTTGCCCCGAATCGGGATAGGTGATCTGGTTCAGGATGCGGATGAGCGTGGTCTTGCCAGCACCATTGGGACCTAAAAGCCCGAATATGATGCCTTCTGGCACCGAGACAGACACATGGTCCAATGCCACATGCTTGTCAAAGGTTTTGGTAACATTTTCTACCTCAATGATATTCATATACTATTGGTGCTTTTCTTTTTTTTCTTTTTCTTCTTCTTTTTCTTCTTCTTGGTTGGGGTGACATAGAAGTCCGCATTGCTGTTGACGGTGTGCAACAAATCGTGTGTGGTGGCCAGGGTGAAATCCTCGGGAAGTTTGAGTTTTCCTTCGGAAAGTTCCTCAATCTGTCGAGCTATCAAGACATCGTTTACAGAATCACGATTGTATGTCAAGTACATCATTTTCAGATGGTTGGCCAATGGGACGACCAGTATGTTCCGTACATTTTCAGGATAGGAAGCCACCAGTTTGATGATGTTTTCCATGTTGCGCCCATAAGTGCGAAATGTGATGTGATGTTTGTTGTAGTCGGGTTTCACCACCTCCTTGTCCTGAGTTTCCGCCACGGGCTTCGGGAACGGGCTGTCAATGTCTAACGAATAGTTGGACATAATGAACAGATGGTCCCATAACTTGTGCCAGTAGTCGATGGATTCCTGCTTGTTGATGGTGGTTGGGTCCTTCACTTGGTTGAGCTGGTCCATAACGCGGACGATCGCATGGGCGGTTTCGTTCCGCTTGGTGCGGTCCTCGATTTTCATGGCGTCCTCAATCATTTTTTGGACATTGCGGCCATACTCTTTGATAACAAGTTTGTTTCGTTTGGTGTTGTATTCAATCATATATGAGAGATGGTTATTTCAGTTATTTCAAAGGGTGTGCAAAGATATTAAAAATTGCGATATGGTCTATCTTCTGTGGGTGCGTTTGGCCGAAACGGGCAAAGTGGCCAGACTGTCAAGTCGGTCGCGTTCAGCGGTGAGAATGCTGTCGCGTATGGCCTGTTGCCGGGCTTTGTAGGCGTTACGGTACACCGCGACTAATGGTTTCGCCTCGACGCGGAGACTGTGGATCGGCTTCTGGGTGGGCCAGGTGCCATTCCGGAGTTGGGAGGCGGGAATATGATTGCAGAAATCAAGATAGTAGTCCCATGTGCTGTCAAGCTTGCTGTATGGCTTGTAAACCAGTTGTATCATGCCGGCATCCTTTTGGAAGAAATAGGCGCAAGCCGGGTTCCCGTTTGTGGCCACCACCACCGAGGAGTCTTCCACATTGGCACTGATATGCTCCCTGTACAAGTAATGCTTCAGCCACATGCATGCCGACTTGTTGGCATCGTCGTTGCAGTCCAACTCATATTTCGCGTAAGCGTTGTTGAGACCGCCGGAAATCTCGTTGAAATAGACGGAGAAGACCGGCTTGTTGATGACGATGTGACGGATAGGCAGCAAGGAGAGCAATCCAATGATGCCCAGAATCACAAAGTTGGTGTATTTGTCGTTTACCGCCCGCAAGGTGCATTCAATACCGCTCACGGCAAGCAGCATGAATAGCGGATATATGAAATAGTAGATGGCCCACATGGTGTCAGGACAGATGTAGTTGAACTTCACCTTGTGGATGCAGAAGAAAAAGGAGTAAAGGAAGATGAAAATGGAATAAAATTTCAAGGATTTTACGGCTGTCTTGAAGAATAGGAAGAACAGCAGGAATCCGATAAGGATAATGGTCGGAATGGTGATGAAAAGATAGGTGGCAAGATATCCTTTCGGGAAGTTGTCCGGGCCGATGACATGGCCTTTGAACAATTGGTTGCCCGCCAGCGGATAGTTGATTGTCAGCAACTCGAAAGCTTTGCGCGGAAGCACTAACGATTGTGTTAGATGCAGGGTGCAGAGGTAATGCACGGCATATACCAGCAAAGAAAAACCACCCAGTACAAGCAACAGCAAACCGCATGCTTTCCAATATTCCACGGTGTGGATTTTCTTCAAGGGATTGTACAGGAAGAAATTCAGCAAGGTGAAGATGATGAAGAAGTGAAGCAGAACAAATCCGGCATTGTAGGTGGACAGGGCTATCAGCATACCGATGAATATCTTCACACAACGGGAAATGCGGATGACAGGCAGTTCCCTGCAAAAATAGTACATCTGCGTGATGGTGAAGATGAAACCGAACGCGAATGTCACATCCACCATGTTGCTGAGCGAGTAGCCGAAAAACCGTGGCGATATGAACAGGAAGAACGCCGTGAAGAAGGCGGCCCGCCAGTTGAACGCCTTTAAAATCAGGATGGAAAGATAAAGAATGAGCAACCATCCGAAAAAGGCACTGAGCATGTGGCGGATGTTGAACATGTCCGCAATACGGAGCGTTTTGCAAATGGAATAGACAATGAGATCGATGTATTGGGCCTGCGTGGAAGAAAAAGGGTGGTTTTTGTAGGCCTGCGTGTCCCCGGTATGATGGAAATAATTGTAAACCAGTTCGGAATAATGATGCTGCTCAAGTTCTCGTGTGGATATGCCGACATTGCGGCTCATCATGAGCATGACAAACAACATGACCACCATCGATATTAACAGCAGGTACTTGTAAACGTCATCGCCGGTTTTCAGGGAAAAGGAGAATAACTTCTTCTGGACAGAGTACTTGATGTCGCGCTGGTGCTTCTTCGAGAGCCGTATTTCCCAAATATCATCGTCAAACAACTCTTGCGAATACGAAATCCGGTTGGCAACTTGCTTGATGATGTTCAAAAAACGCTCTACTATGCTCGGCTTCTCATCTTTCATTTTCAGGTGGGATTTGACGGAATGTTGGATATAAGGTTTGCAGATATTGTCCGGCTTCCGGACCCAGGTTGAATATCAGATCAATTACGGACAGGTTGGGGGTAAATCCAAAGCGGTCTTCAAAAACTTGATAGTAGGGTGATGTTAGGCGGAAGGGGTAGTCGGATTTGGCGGCTCGCTTAGGGTGGATGAGGGTGCGCAGGTCAGGGTCGGTCGTTTGGCAGTAGTCTGTCGTGAGTTGGATGTCCGTTCCTATGCGGAGCAGTTTCAAAATCGTACGGATAAGTCCCAAGTTGAATTCGAAGAGTGTGTCGTATTGCCGCTCGTAGAAAGGTTGCAGGGCATCCTTGTAGTAGAGGTAGAAGGGACTGCTGTTGTAGGCGGTCTCGATAGTGCGCCAATGGGTGCGTTGCCAGGGTGTGGTGTACTCGATACGAACATCCGTGATCAGGGTTTCGCGCTCATGGCGTATAACTGGAATGGAAAGTGTCTGCACGCCATTTCCTGACAAGATGCAGACACGATTCCGATAACTCTGTTTTTGATAGTGTTCCCTGCTTTCTATCCATGCCGTACCGCTCATCAGAAAAGCAACATATTCGATGGGAGGCAGATAGGCGGTTGAGAGTAGGGGATAGGTGTTCAAAATCAACTATTTAGCAATAACCATCTTGGTCTTGTAGATGTGGTTGTCGTTGACGATTTCCACGAAATAAATGCCGTTTGAGAGATGGCTGAGATTCAGATTCATATTCTTTTCCAATTGGATGGTCTGAGAGAACACCAGCGTGCCCATAGCATTGTACACATTGCAAATGCCGCTTTCGGACTCGAAACCGCCTTGGACGGTGATGTTGCCGATGCTGGGGTTAGGAGAGATGGAGAGGTTGCGCACCGTCGTGTTGTAATTGACAATGCCGGCGGGAGAGCCGTTGTAGCGCATACCGGGCATGGTGAGTTTTCCGGTATTGTCCGGATCCAACCAAGGTTTGAGTTTGCGGGCGTTATTGCTGTTGTTGTTGTTTGTCCAGGAATAAGACAATTTGCCGTAGCTGTCGGTGCCTTGCGGATAATCGCAAGAACTGGAGCCGGAACTCAAGTCGCCAATAATCAAGCCATTGGCATTGAACAATGGGGAGCCGGAAGAACCTTGCTCGGTGCAGCCCTTGTTGGGGTTGGTGCGCCAGTAAACGGTCCAATACTTATTGTAGGCACCGCCAGGACTGGTTACTTGGCGAGGCAGACTGATTTTTTTGTAGTCGCCGCCCGGGTGGTGGATGGCGGAACCCACGGATGCGGTTCCGGTGGCATCCCAACCGGCAAACACGATGCTGTCGCGGTAAAGTGCGCCCAACGCGCCCGTGATCTTCAACAGCAGGAAGTCGGAACTGCTTGACATGTTGGTCATCGCTGAGTTAAGCCCGGCATTGGCAATCACTGTTGCTCCGTTGGCTACACGGTTGAAATAACCGTTACTGCCTTCGCATGTGAGCGTCTGGTAGTTGAAGTAGAATTTGAAAGTGCCGCCGGTGGTTCCGGTGAAGCAGTGGTTGGCGGTGAGCACATAGGGGGTCTTGTCCTGTCTCACATTGTTAATCATGGCGCCGGAACAAAGGTATGAACCGGTGTTGTCCGTGATGCTGATGCATACTACGGAGTTGATTTGATCACGCCAGCCATAACCTTCAGGACAGTTTACATTGGGGTGGCAATTGCCTTCCGCGTCGCCCCAGTGACCTTTCGGGGAACTGGACAAATGCAGGAAATCACGATAGATTTGGCTGATACGCTCAATCTTGATGTTACCATGGAAAAGGGCGTCGGCTGGTTCGTAATATTCCAGAATGGCCTCGTCACCCATGATGTCCTCGGAAGCCATCAAACCGTCGGTTTCCAGAAAATCCTCGTTGGTGTAGGTGCCTGTGAGCTGTGTGCGGTCACCATTGTAAATGTGGAAAGTGGCACCTTCCGGCAAGTTGAACTGTGAGAAAATCACAGACAACATCATAGCGCCAGGGGATTTGATGGAAAGACGCCACAAAATACTGCCGTCGGCCAAACGGTCGGTGCGGCCGCTGTTTTGGAATGTATAGGATACATTTTGCACGGTTCCGATTCTCAGCGGAGTGCCCTTCTCCGTCAATGCGTCCTCGGCCATGAGCTTGTCCACATCCAGGGCGGGCAGGTCGATTTGGTCGATAGACATAGAAACATTGTTGTGGTTGAAAGTGTAAGGAGTGCCAACCACATCCTTTTGGGCAAATGCAGTAGCCATCAGGGCTACACAAACAATAAATAAGAGTCCTTTTTTCATATTGAGATGTTGTTATTAAAGGCTGCAAAAATATAAAAAAAAATTGTACCTTTGCCCGCTAATTTATAAACCATACCTATGACCGTAAAAAGAAAAGTCAAATTTGAAGGGGCTCCCTTTGAAGGTAATATAGAAGAGCTTATTATTCAGGCACTTATAGAAAAGCAAGGCGTGGATATCCAATGCTTGAACCTGAAAAAAATCAACCATACCTTCTTCGATTATTTCATTGTTTGCACGGGAACATCCAAACCCCATGTGGAAACGCTCTGCGATTTCGTGCAGGAGAAAACCCAGCGTGAGGCAGGTGTGAAACCGGAACATGTGGAGGGGCTTGAAAACTGCGAGTGGATACTGCTCGACTATTTCAATGTCCTGGTGCATATTTTCCAGCCCGAAGCCCGCGCATATTACAATCTGGAAGCGCTCTGGAGCGACGCCGATGTGCAGAAGTTTTAATTTCCCAATGCTGAATTTTATTTATGGCAACAAACAATTCGAATAATAAACGGCCGCAATCGCCATTTGGAGGCAATACCTCAGGCGGTAATAAAAACAAGCCGAAATTCTCATTCGCATATATTTACATTCTGGCAGGTATCTTTCTGATTGCCTATTACATGATGTCTTTGGGCACCTCCCGCGCCATTGAAGTGGCCGACACCGAGTTCAACCAGATGGTGAAAAACCGCGAGATAGACCATGTGGAATATGTGCGGAAGAATGAGCACATGAACATTTTCCTGAAGAAAGAGGCGCTGGAGAACAATACCGCCTATACGAAAGTGAAGGAAAACACCAATGGCCCGCAGTATTTCCTGGTAGTTACCGACCTGCAGGTTTACAATGATAATCTGAAGGATGTGAAGGAGAAGGCAATCCAAAACCGGATTGCGCAGGATTCCACGCTTTCGGTCAACGCTATCTCCGCCGAATACGATTTCCCCACCAAGCAGGATAATACCAAAAGTTGGGGTGGGGAGTTCTTCATTTTTGTGCTGCCCACCTTGTTGATTTGCGGACTCCTGATCTGGTCCATGCGCTCCATGCGTGGCGGTATGGGCGGTCCGGGAGGTATCTTCAGTATAGGAAAGTCTAAGGCGCAGGAGTTTGACGAAAAGTCCGGACAGTTGGTCACCTTTAAGGATGTGGCAGGTCTGGAAGGCGCCAAGTTTGAGATAGAAGAGGTGGTGGATTTCCTGAAGAATCCCAAGA
>DGGS01000200.1 GCA_002392325.1 Bacteroidales bacterium UBA3868 | reverse complement strand
AATAACACTGCAATGCAGATACTTACAGAAATAATGATGTTCTTTTTCATTGTGGTATATATTCAAGTGAGCAAAAATACCACCAAAAGACACGATTTTTGAAGGTGTCCTTAAAAATTTATAAACAGAAGATTTTGAATAAAATAGAGTATTGGGATTAACGGTTCAGGACTTCTTCCACTTGTTTGTACAGGGCTTCGAAATCACCGTCGTTGTTGAACACATAATCGGCCATCTGCATGCAGCGGCCCACATTCTGGTGGTTGGGGTCGGTGGACGACATCTCGCGTTGTTCGTTCTCGATGAAGGTTTCGAAGGACACGTGGTCGGTTTCGGAGGCGCGGCTCACGATGCGATCGTAGCGGATTTTCGGGTCGGCATCCACGGCGAAGAGCAGGAAGTGCTCGTTTTGGCGCAGCGATTCCACCTCGCCCGGCGTGCGCACGCTCTCGATGATGGCGTTGTCGCCGGCGGCCTCGGCCTGCTTGTAGAGTTCGTCCACGATGTAAGAGGGCGAGTGTTTGGCACGCAGGTCGTTGGCCACTTCCACGAACGTGTCACGATTGATTTCCAATCCTCTTCTTTTTGCTTCCTCAATCAAGTATCCGCGCACGGAGTAGTGCTTGTAGCCGTAGTGGTTGATGAGATAATCCACAATGGTGCCTTTTCCCGCACCCAAGGTGCCTGTAATGCCGATGATTTTCATGTTGTCTTTTTTTTTGTCTGCAAAGATACGAAAAACCTATGAGATACTCTGTCGTTTGTCGTGCCGCCAGATCTGCCAGCTGTTGAACAGGTTTTGCCACACGGAATAGAATGCCAAGAACACGGAGGCCAGCGGGTTGAGGTAAGTGTTGGCCATCCAGATGGCCATGGCGGTGTTTTTCTGCCCTAGCATCTGGCCGCCCGCGATGGTGTCGCCATATTTACCCCCAATCCATTTGCCTGCCGCAAAGTTCAGGGTGCAAACTAACACCGATGATATGCCTAACCATAAGATATTGAGCCCGTTGCCTTTGCCGTGGATGAAAATGTAGTCAATGGTTTGGCCTAATGTCAAAAACAGCAGGAATGCCCATATATAAAAAGTGGCACCGGTGAAACGGACCAGCATCTCATTGCCTTTTTTCCAGCAGAGCTGAAGAAACAGGGCTACAAAAAATGGAAGGGCAATGGTAGTGCCTATTCTTTTCAAAATCATCAGAAACGAGGTGAAGAAAGGAAGGTCCTGATGCACGCCGATGAAGGTGAAATAGAAGGGGGCCACCACCGATACCATGAGGTTGCAGAGGATGGTGTATTCGGTCACGGTTTCGCGTTTTGCACCCAGCAGGCAGGAGATAACCACCACCGATGCGGCCACAGGGCAAAGTATGCCGATCAGCAGTCCTTGTGCCACCAACTCGTTATGGAATATTCCCCTGATTAGATAATAACTGCCTATGCTGACTAACGCCTGAATAAGCAGGAACCATACGCTCAGACGGGTGATTTTGAGTTGTCGGATATCCACTGCCACGAAATTCAGAAACAGAATGGTGAAGATGAGGTACGGCGACAGGAAGGCGAGTATGCCGCACCATCGGTGGAACAGCAAACCTAACAGAATGGCAACGGGCAGAACATAACTTCTCAGCTTGTGCATACGCTTATTTTTGTGCCATTTTCAAGGACAAGATTGTGATAAACAAGAAAATGATATTGGGGATCCAGGTGCCGAGCACGGGTGGAAGGCCGCCCGACACGGAGAACACGGTGGATACTTGTTGCAGGAAAATGAAGGTGAACGCCAGGCCCATGCCCATGAAGATGTGCACGCCCACGCCGCGCTGGTTCTTGCGCGAGGAGACGCTCAACCCCAAGAAGGTCATGATGAAAATGCCGATGGAGTTGGCGATACGCTTGTGCTGCTCGATTTGGAAATGGGAAACCAAGTTGGACCCACGCATCTTCTCTTCTTTGATGAAACTGCGGAGTTCCTTGTAGGACATGGTTTCCGCGATGAAGACATCCTGGCTGAAGTTTCTCGGCAGCACATTAAAGGTGGTGTCCATCTGGTGCCCGGTGGTCACGATTTCGCGGTCGTTGATGAACTCGCGCCGGAGGTAGTGGCGGAGCACCCATTTCTGGCTTTTTGGGTCGAAGGCGGCCATCTGCGCCTTGATTTTCAGCCGTATCTTCGAATCGTCAAACTCCTCGTATGTGAAATCGTATCCCAAGTCGTTGTCGCGGTCCCAGCGTTGAACATATAAGTAACTGTTGGCGGAATTTTTGATATGCAGGTCGGTAGTGGAGATGGCCTGTTTGCCGAAATACTTGTATTTGAACTCGTTAAGGTTTTCGTTGGTGTGCGGAACGATGAAATTGGCCATAACCAGTGAAATGAGCATAATAATCATGGCGCCGGCAAAATAGGGCACCAGGAAGCGGGCAAAACTCACACCATTGCCCAATATGGAGATGATTTCGTTGTTGGAAGACAGCTTGGAGGTGAACCAAATAACGCTGATAAAGGTGAATAGCGGGATGAAGAGGTTGATGAAGTAGGGGATGAAGTTCAGGTAGTAGCCGGTGATGATTTCCCCGACAGGGATATTCTTGCTCATGAAACGCTGTATGTTCTCCGAAAGGTCGAACACAATGATGATGGCCATCAGCAGGAGGATGGCATAAACCACCGACCCGAGGAATTTCCTCAGGATGTAGGAGTCGATGATTTTCCATCTTGTGAGGTCGCAAAACCTCTCTCCAAGCCGTTTCCAAGTGTTTTTCAATGACATCATGCAAATGCGGCTGCAAAGGTACAAAAATTAGCACTCTGCAACCTTTTTTTTACTACTTTTGCATCTCCAAATAAAAATGCTAAAACAATGAAGAAACTATTTCTTTTACTTGCAGTTGGCACCCTGCTGATGGTGGGTTGCGACAACACGCAGAATCAGAATAACAACACTACGCCGCTGGATTCCGCCACCGTGGCCCAGCAGGAGAAACTGAAAAAAGACAAGGCCGACTGGGATAACTGGGACAGTCTTACTGACGAACGGAAAGCCGAACTCCTGGACAGTCAGAAAGCTGTTTACGACATGCAGAAGGCCATGAAAGAGGCGCGTGAGGCGCGCAGAGCCAAATTTGAGGCCGCCATGGAGAACTGGGACAACCTTTCGCTGGATGAGCGCAGAGCCGCGTTTGACCTCATCACCCCGAAGAAACCCATAATAGATAGTTCGGCCATTTCCCAAAAATCTTCAAAATAATCGGGAATATGAAAAAAATTGCAGTGTTTGCCAGCGGTTTTGGCTCTAATTTTCAAGCCATTATAGAAGCCGTCAAGCAAAATGTATTGGATGCGGAAATTGCTCTGCTTGTATCGGACAAACCCGGTTGCAAAGCCATTGAGCGTGCTGAAAACAATGGCATTCCGGTGTTTGCGTTTTCCGCCAAGGATTACACCGATAAGGAGGCGTATGAAACGGTGATTTTGCAAAAGTTGCAGGATCTCGGCGTGGAATATATTGTGTTGGCTGGCTATATGCGCTATATCGGGAAAGTGCTTTTGGAAAATTTTCCGATGCGAATCATCAACCTGCATCCCGCCCTGCTGCCCTCCTTCCCCGGCGCGCACGGCATCTCCGATGCCTTCCAACACGGGGTGAAAGTGTTCGGTATCACCATCCATTATGTCGATGAGGGCGTGGATACCGGCAAGATCATCGACCAGTTCGCTTTCCACGCAAACGACGGCGCGACATTGGAAGATGTTGAAAGACAAATACATCAGTTGGAGCACACCTATTATCCGGTTACCATAAACAAAGTTATCAACGCTTAACAAATTTGAATTTCAGATATGGAAAAAATCATCATCCTGGACTTCGGTTCCCAAACCACCCAACTCATTGGACGCCGCGTGCGCGAACTGGACATGTTCTGCGAAATTGTGCCGTACAACAAGTTCCCCAAAGACGATAAAGACGTTATTGGCGTGATATTGAGCGGTTCGCCGTTCAGCGTGTATGACGAGCGCGCGTTTAAGGTTGATTTGTCCGATATCCGGGGCCGCCTGCCCATTCTCGGCATTTGCTACGGCGCGCAATTCATGGCCTACACTAACGGTGGCAATGTGGAACCCGCCGGCAGCCGTGAGTACGGACGCGCCAACTTGGCTGAGTTTGAGCACGACAATCCTTTGTTGAAAGGCTTGGACGACCATACGCAAGTGTGGATGAGCCATGGCGACACGATTACCAAGCTGCCGGAAAACTGCCGGAAAATCGCGTCCACCGACAAAGTGCGGAATGCCGCGTATCAGTTTGAAGGTGAGCAGGTTTGGGGCGTGCAGTTCCATCCTGAAGTTTTCCATACCGTTCAAGGCACCCAACTGCTGAAGAATTTTGTGGTCGGCATCTGTGGCGGACACCAGACTTGGAGCCCCGCTTCCTTTGTGGAGACCACGGTGGCCGAGTTGAAAGAGCAGATCGGCAACGATCGTGTGATTCTCGGTTTGAGCGGCGGCGTGGATTCCTCCGTGTGTGCCATGCTATTGCACCGCGCTATCGGCAAGAATCTGACTTGCATTTTCGTGGATCATGGTTTGCTGCGCAAAAACGAGTTTCAGAATGTGATGCGTGATTATGAGGGACTTGGCTTGAATGTGATTGGCGTGGATGCCAGCGAAAAGTTCTTCAAGGAATTGGAGGGCGTGACCGAACCGGAGCGCAAGCGCAAGATCATCGGTGCGGGATTCATTGATGTGTTCAATGCGGAAGCACAAAAAATTACGGATGCCAAATGGCTGGCACAGGGTACTATCTATCCGGATCGTATTGAGAGTCTTAGCATTACAGGAATGGTCATCAAGAGCCATCACAATGTGGGCGGACTGCCCGAGAAGATGCACTTGCAACTCTGCGAGCCGCTGAAATGGTTGTTCAAGGATGAGGTGCGCCGTGTGGGCCGCCAGCTGGGCATGCCCGAACATCTTATCACGCGCCATCCGTTCCCCGGTCCTGGCTTGGCGGTGCGCATTTTGGGCGACATTACCCGCGACAAGGTGCGCGTGTTGCAGGATGCTGACGACATCTTCATCCAGGGTTTGCGCGATTGGAAAGTGAAACTGAGTGGTGAAGAAGCCCGCAAGGTGTTGGCTGCCGGCGTGCCCGCGAACATGACCAATGGTGAGATTGAGGTATCGCTGTACGACCAGATTTGGCAGGCGGGTGTTATCCTGCTGCCGATCAAGAGTGTGGGCGTGATGGGTGACGAGCGCACCTACGAG
>DGGS01000029.1 GCA_002392325.1 Bacteroidales bacterium UBA3868 | reverse complement strand
GGTAAATGAGGTAAAAGGGGTAAATGGGGTAAAAGGGGTGGGTATTAGGGAATCATTAGGATTAGGATTAGGATTAGTATTTGTTTTTTGGCCTTACATCTTACATCTTACATCTTACATCTTACATCTTAAGTCTTAAGTCTTAACTCCTACATCTCACATCTCTCGTCTCACATCTCTCAATGGTATCCTTTCCTTCTCCCGAAGTCGTAGGCAATGTAGCCGCAAAGATAGAATGGTTTGGCTTTATTGAAGGCCATCTGCTGGATGAAGGGGAAGACCATATCGATGCTGAGGCCGACTTCCAACGCCTGGATTTTATAGTCGTTCTTGGCGAATTCGAAATTGAATCCGGTTTTGGCGTAGAAGCCGGGACGCACTTTGGTCTGCAGGAAACCGGTATAAAACGGAGCGCCGCCAATCACATTGTTCAGATTGTGCTTCTCGGGGTCATACATCACCACTTCGGAGAAACCGGTGTTGTAGTTGAGCACCTCCACATAATTGGGGATTCCGAATGCGATGGACGGGCCGGCGGAGAGTGTGTATTTGATCTGCACGCCACCCCAATAGGGTTTGGTGTGCAGGGTACGCTGGTAACCGTAACCGCCGCGCAAGAAAAAAAGCGTGTAGAGTTGCCCGTAACGGCACGGACGCACGCCCGAATAGAGCACATTCACAGAACGGACTGACTTGGGATGCTTGTTGTACATGAACTCCACCTCCCAGAAATGCTTGTTGTAGATATCCGGTGTGCGGCCATGCTGGAAACCCGCACCGAAACCGCCTGTATTGAGGAACAGTTCCAGATTCCACTCCTTCAAGGTAACATCATGATAATACTCCCCCACCTCTTGGGCGTGGGCGCTAAGACAGGCCACGGCAAGGGAAAAGGCCAAAATCAGCCCTCGAAAATGGCCGGCAGCCGCACCTTTTGTCATACGGCACGCTATTCGGCAGGAGTTTCCGGTGCCTGATAATAGGTGTAATGTCCGTATGCGGCGCATTTGTGCTGCGTGTCACATGCGGAAAACAGTGCCAAACCGAAAAAAATCACGGCGACTAATACTATAATCTTTTTCATTATCGTTATATTTTTTTAATCGTGCAAAGATAAACAAAAATCAATGAGGAATGATTTTTTGACATTTATTTTTTAAACAGTTGAATTTTAAAAACTTAAATATCATCCTTCTTCTCTTCCTGCTGGTGCAAAACCTGTATGCGCAGCCGGACCCCCACCATCTTGACTCCATTTCCCAGTATCCGGAACGGGCGGAAAGCATTCTCCGCAGCCTGGAAAACCACGGCTATCCGTTCGCTTCCGTAACCTTGCAGACCCTTGATCCTGATAACGGCAATATGACCCCGGTTATTGTCATAGACTCCAATATTTTTGTCACTTTTGACTCCATCGTGCTGAAAGGGGATGTGAAATTGTCGAAAAACTTCCTATATCCTTATTTGGGTTTGCGAAAAGGAATGGTCTATAACGAGCAGCTCATGCGGGCCGTGGATGCCAAGCTGGAGGAACTGCCGTTTGCCACGGTGGCGCAGCCCTCCGGCGTTTCGTTCGTGAAAGACAAAGCCTACCTGTACATCTATCTTAACGCCCGGAGGACCAACCAGTTTGACGGCTATGTGGGACTGGTTCCCGCCGACGAGCGCACCGGCAAGGTGGCGGTACAGGGCGACTTGTCGTTAGCGCTGCAAAACATCCTCCACCAAGGCGAGAGCATCGGACTGCACTGGTACAGCAGCGAGCGGAAATCACAGCATCTGGACCTCGCCATCAAATTCCCTTACCTGTTCCGCACGCGCTTTGGCATAGAAGGCACCTTCCTGCTGGACAAGAAGGACACCTCCTACCTCAACCTCAACTACCACATCGGCATCCCCTACGCCTTTCTCAACAACAGCTACATAGAACCCTATTTCGACTATACCAGTTCCTCCATCCTCAATCCCGAACTGCTGCGATTTGACAGCGACTCCAGCTTTATGGATTTCCGTAAAACACTGTACGGCATTAAGTTACATTTCAGGAAACTGGACTATCTGTTCAACCCGCGCAAGGGCGTGGACATGTGGGCGGACCTGTCGGCAGGACGGCGCAGAATTCTTCCGAACTCGCATGTGCCAAGCGAATTCTACGACCATCTGACCATGCAGAAGACAACTTACCGGCTAAGCGGTTCCATACAAGGATACATTCCCATTTGGAAATGCTTCGTGCTTGCCCCACGCGTTCAAGCCGGCTCGCTGCTTGCCGGACCGCACTATTTCAACGAATTGTTCAAACTCGGAGGACCGGGTTTCATTCGCGGTTTCAACCCCAACGACATTTACGCCTCCACCTATCTGCTCTACTCGCTGGAGTTCCGCTATCTTTTCGGAAAGAAATCCTTCGCCAACCTGTTTTTCGATGGCGGCGCGTACGAGCAGCAGATGAACAACGCCTACCGTTTCGACACGCCTTTCGGATTTGGCGCGGGCGTGCACCTGGCCGTCAGGAGCGGCATCTTCTATCTGGAATACGCCCTCGGCAGACAACTCGGCAACCCCATCTCCTTCAAAACCGGCAAGATACATTTTGGCGTACAAGTGGAATTTTAGGCCGTTTTTTGTATCTTTGCACCCTGATAGAAAAAACTGCAACATGAACATCGTAAAACCCTCTATCCCAAAAGGAACCCGAGATTTCACGCCCACCGAGATGATGCGGCGCAACTATATTTTCGACACCATCCGTTCCGTATTCTACAAGCACGCCTACCTGCCGATTGAAACCCCATCGATGGAGAACCTCTCCACCCTGATGGGCAAATACGGTGAGGAGGGCGACCGCCTGCTGTTCAAGATCCTCAATTCTGGCGATTTCACGCATGGCGTGGACTTCAACGATCCGGAGATGTCGGTCAACAAGCTGGCCACCAAACTGTGCGAGAAGGGCTTGCGCTATGACCTGACCGTGCCGTTTGCCCGTTTTGTGGTGCAGCACCAGAACGAAATTACCTTCCCGTTCAAGCGCTACCAGAT
>DGGS01000155.1 GCA_002392325.1 Bacteroidales bacterium UBA3868 | reverse complement strand
CGCGGGGCCTTGTCGATGAGACGCACTTCTTTCTCTGCCAGCTCGTTCAGCGCTTCCGCCGTATCCGGAACGGCAAACGCGAGATGGTGGATGCCTTCGCCACGGTTCTCAATGAATTTGGCGATGGTGCTCTCCGGAGATGTCGGCTCCAGCAATTCGATTTTGGTTTGGCCAACCTTGAAGAAAGCGGTCTTCACCTTCNNTGTCGGGGCTGGTTGCCTCAAGAAGCTCAATCTTGGTCTCACCACACTTGAAGAAAGCGGTCTTCACCTTCTGGTCAGCAACTTCTTCAATGTTGTAGCATTTGAGACCCAGTACTTTCTCGTAGTACGGGATAGCGGTCTCCAGACTTTTCACGGCAATGCCGAGGTGTTCAATGTGTGTGATGTTCATAGTAATATTATTTTTTTTATTGAGACATACGGCCGTATGTCTTTACAACCGGCCGTGCGTTTGTACAATTAGAGTACATGGTTGTGTGCCTGTACAGTTATCAGTCGCGTTTATTGTCGGCTTTAAGCCAATCGGTTTTGTGTTTTATAAGTTTGACAATGAGTGTGATAATAGTGAAAGCGAGGAGTATATAGAGGGATGGACGGATCCATTTGGCAAACGGAATCTGGAACGGGGTGTTTACAACTACAATCAGGATGAACAGCAAGTAGTCGGCTATCACATAAGAGAACACGGTGGAATAGATGGTAGCGTATTCACGGCGCAGGAATGTCTTGACCGAGAACTGCATTTCGCCTTTCTGGAACAGCGAGAACTTAGGGATAAAGGCGGGCACGCGAGCGGCCCATTCCTCAAATTCCTCGCCAAACTGTTGGCGCAAATAGGCCTCCTCGGCAAACATAATGCGTTCATAGTAAATCCAATAGGCTAAGGATACAATTAGGAAGACATAGATGTTCATGGTAAACACCAGCACGCCAGCCCATATCAGGTAATTGGCCAGATAGAGCGGGTGGCGCACAATGGAATAGATGCCCTTAGTGTTCAGCGTTTTGGCCACTTGGCCTGATGTGTTGCGTCCGGAAGTGCCTTTCGGAGTGGTGCTGACCGTGTAAGCGCGCAGCAGGAGTCCGCAAAGGGTGATGGCAATGGCAAGCACAATGGTAACAATGCGCAGCACTTTCCACTGGCCCATGAAAATCTGGAAATAGAAAATACGGTTTGACCCGAACAACAGCGGGATGGCAAGCAGGAACAGGAGCACGGGAATCTGCCCCCTGTACTTGAAGAGTATGTTTCCTGAACGTTCGAACGAGTCTTTTAGTGCCACGGATACTATATTATTATAATAGGGCGCAAAGATACAAAAAAAAGAAGTGCAAAAAAAAACTTCTCCGAGCTGGAGAAGTTTTATATATGTTTTTAAGATAACTATTAACCTCTGCGTTCTTTGATACGGGCTTTCTTACCGGTGAGATTACGGAAGTAGTAAATGCGGGCGCGACGAACAACACCGCGTTTGTTCACGGTAAGACCGGCGATCATCGGAGTGGTGAACGGGAAAATTCTTTCCACGCCAATACCGCTGGACATTTTTCTAACGGTGAAAGTTTTGGTAGCACCGGTACCATTGATTTGCAGAACCACGCCTTGGAACTGCTGGATACGCTCTTTGGAGCCTTCCACGATTCTATAAGAAACGGTAATGGTGTCACCGGCTTTGAATTTCGGAAATTCTTGTTTCTGAATGAAATTATCCTCTACGTACTGAATCAATTCTTGTTTCATCTCTCTATATCTTTAATTATTTTTATCGCTTATTTTTTGGGTTGCAAAAATACACTTTTTTTGATATGGAACAACTTATCAAATCAAGATTTTTTCATTTTTCTGAAAACATCGTCCTGAATACATATAATTTATTCATAATCGGCATATTACATAACAGTGCCAAAGCCAGATAATCTGCTTGGGGTTATGAATATGTTTTGCGTTTTGTGGATTGATACAGCATTCTTTCACAGCAGACGGCTGGAATCTCACGCAGATTTTATCAATTTACGCAGAAACCACTATGCGTATAATACTTGTGTGCGATTTCAGACATAATCAACAAGGGAAAAGTCGGGAAAAAGAGATTTAAACGCATCATACGATTGCCCTATTTGTTGATAATTTTTCCGCGACTATGCCATCATATGTACACAATAATTTCCTATTTTTGCCGACAGACAATTTATCAAACCTGAAACCTAACCATTATGCCTCAATTCACACATCTTCACGTTCATACGGAGTATTCTATCCTGGACGGCATGTCCAAAATATCGGATTTGGTGGACAAATGCCTGCGCACGGGCATGAACGCCATGGCCATCACCGACCATGGTAACATGTTCGGAATCAAGGAGTTTTTCGACTATGTGGATAAAAAGAATGGAGGTGTCAAGGATGAAATCAAGGCCATAGAAAAAGAAATGGCGGGACTGACCTCGGAGGAGGATTTGGCCGCCTGCCGTGAGAGACTTTCCGCCGCCAAGGCAAAAATCTTCAAGCCCATTTTCGGCTGCGAGGCGTATGTGGCAAGACAAACCAAGAGCAACCCCACGGGAAGCCGTCTGGTAAAAGAATTCAAGGAGAACTTCAGCGGCTACCACTTGATATTGCTGGCCAAAAACGAAACCGGCTACCACAATCTGTGCAAGATGGTGTCCTACGCCTGGATCGAAGGCAAATACCAACGCCCGCGCATCGACCACGAGTTGCTGGAGAAATACCACGAAGGCATCATCGTGTCCTCCGCCTGCCTGGCCGGCGAAGTGCCCAAGGCACTCGCCAACATGGACTATGAGAAAGCCAAAGAGATTGTAACCTGGTACAAAAGCATCTTCGGTGATGACTATTATCTTGAAATACAGCGACATGAGACCAATAAACCCGGTGGTGACCGCACTGTTTACGAGCAGCAGAAGCTGGTTAACGAGGGCATTCTCCGCCTGGCCGCCGAAACAGGAACCAAAGTGATCGCCACCAACGATGTGCACTTTGTGG
>DGGS01000178.1 GCA_002392325.1 Bacteroidales bacterium UBA3868 | reverse complement strand
ACAGATGATAGGTGTTACCCAGGATAATCTGGGCCTTGATATGTTCCTTCAAATCCTTGATATGCACGGCCTTAACCGTTCCCAATGTGCCCACCGGCATGAAAATAGGCGTCTCAATCTGGCCGTGTGCCGTGGTAATCACGCCCGCACGGGCATGGCTTTTGGCATCTTCTTTGTCGATTATAAACTTCATTTTGTTGATAAATAGGCGGCAAAAATACATCTTTTATCTCAACTAAAAACTACTTTTGCAAACAAATTATTAACCTACCATTATCCTATGTTGGAAGAGAAGCTATCTCTCACTATATTAATTGTTTTCGGCTCCATCACCCTACTCCAACTGCTCTACTATTTTGTAGTGTACGCCCGTTTCTCCTTCTCCCGGAAGAAGAAAGCGGTGGCCATGCAGCAGGTGCCGGTTTCCGTCATCGTGGTGATCAAGGATGCGGCCAGTTCGCTGCTGAAGTTCCTGCCGCGCATGATGAGCCAGCAATACTCGCAGTTTGAGCTGGTACTTGTCAACGACCACTCGCACGACCAATCCGAACTGGTGGTGAAGGAGTATCAGAGCCAGTACAGCAACATCAAGCTGGTGAATCTGGAGAGCGCGGTGACCACCATCCGCGGAGGCAAGTTCGCCCTATCCATGGGCATCCGCTGCGCCACTTACGAGCACATGCTGTTCACCGATGTGGAGTGCTACCCCACTTCATCGCACTGGCTGGAGAAAATGGCCGAGAACTTCGTATCCCAAAAGCAAATTGTATTGGGATACAGTTCGTATGAAAAGCGCAACAATCTGTTTAACAGATTATTACATTTCGACACATTGCACAACGCCATCCAGTATTTCTCGTTGGCCATGTGCCATTCCACCTACCGTGGTGACATACGCAACATCGCGTTCACCAAGACACTGTTTTACGCCCAGCAGGGTTTCGCCTCCCACAACCACATCAGTTGCGGTGAGGAGGACATCTTCATCTCGCGCGCGGCCACCCGCCAGAATACGGCGGTGGAGTTCTCGCCCGAATCCTTCGTCCTGTCGCAGCACAAAATCCCCTACAGTTACTGGAAAAACCACAAGATGGGGCTTTACTACACCCGTCATTTCAACACGCTCAAAAACCGCCTGCTGCTTGGTTTCTACGCCATTCTGAACCTGCTGTTCTATGTTTGCCTCGTACTCGCCATTCTCGGCTCGTTAGCCAACAAACCGCTGCTGTTCACCATCCTGGGCATCGCCGCAGCGCGGCTCCTCAGCCAGTACCTGGTCTATGGTTTCGCCGCCAAGAAACTCAACGAGAAACAAGTCATCCCGTTCCTGCTGCTCTACGACATAATATTTGCCGTAATGAATCCGTTATATTTCCTGTCAGCCCAAATCTATCACCATAAATTTCAATAATGGAGAATCCCTGTACCACTGAAAAAGCCAAACGCGACTACATCCTGTTGCGGCAGGCCCTGGACCACAACGACCAGAAGGCCTACGCCGAGCTGATGAAACTGTATCGCGACAGCATTTATTATATCCTGGTGAAGATTGTGAAAAACACGGACGACGCTGAGGATCTGACGCTGGAAACCTTCGGCAAGGCGTTCAAGTATTTGGACAAGTACTCGCCGCAATACGCGTTCTCCACCTGGCTGTTCCGCATCGCGGTGAACAACAGCATCGACTTCATCCGGCACAAGAACAACATTCCGCAGTGTGTGGACAGCGAACTCTCGGACTATGAGCCGGAGCAACTCATCGAACACACGCAGTCGGAGGTCACCCCAACGCCGGAGGACCATGTGATGGACAAGCAGCGCGTGGAGATGCTGCGACTGGCGGTGAGGCAGTTGCCCGACAAGTACCGCAAAGTGGTGGAACTCCGCTATTTCGAGGACCTTTCGTACGAAGAAATATCTGAAAGATTGAACATCAGTCTTTCCAATGTCAAGATACAGCTGCTGCGCGCCAAGAACATGCTCTCCCAGCTCATGGTGAACGTGCGCAACGCCATTTGAAAAAAGATGTATTTTTGCCGCCTAAAAAATACGGTATAATGGAAATAACCAGACTATTTGATATACTTGAACGAGACCTGAAGGAATTCCCCAAGGAGGATGCGCTCTGCGGGAAAGAGAATGGCCTCTGGATTAAGCACAGCACCAAGGATTATGTTGACAAGGTCAACAACATCTCCTACGGACTGCTGCAATTGGGCATCAAGCGGGGCGACTGCATCGCCACCATCACGCCGAACCGCCCGGAATGGAACTTCCTCGACATGGCCATCATGCAGATTGGGGCCATTCATGTGGCCATCTACCCCACCATCAGCGAAAGCGACTACCAGTACATCCTCAACCATGCGGATGTGAAACTCATTTTCGTGTCCGGATGGGAATTGCTGCGCAAAATCAACACCATCATCGAAGGCATCCCTTCGCTCACCGACAAGGTCTATACCTTCCGGAACCTGCGCGGATACCGCCACCTGAACGAGTTGATTGAACTCGGACGTGCCAATCCGAGTCCAGAATACCTGCAGCAAATCAAGGACAGCATCACCACCGATGATGTGGTGTCTATCGTTTACACCTCCGGTACCACGGGCAATCCGAAGGGCGTGATGCTCACCCACCGCAATTTCCTCACCAACATATACGGCGTTTTGCCCATCATTCCGGTCAAGAACAACAACCGTATCTTGAGTTATCTGCCTCTGTGTCATGTATATGAGCGCATGATGAACTACACTTGGCAATATTTGGGCATTCCCATCTACTACAACGACAACCTGGCGAAAATTCAGGAAGAGTTGGTGGAGTTGCAGCCCGACATTTTCACTTCGGTGCCGCGTCTTTTGGAGAAGATGTACGACAAGATTCTCGCGCGGGGCCGCAAACTGGAGGGTGTCAAGCGCAGGATTTTCTTCTGGGCAAATGATATTGCACAGAATTTCGATTTCA
The DNA here is from genome assembly GCA_002392325.1 of Bacteroidales bacterium UBA3868. Taxonomy (GTDB): domain Bacteria; phylum Bacteroidota; class Bacteroidia; order Bacteroidales; family WCHB1-69; genus F23-D06. Next base: position 1,747 of record DGGS01000178.1, on the reverse strand, counting down.
ACCAAAGCAAATCCTATTTCCGCAAGCTGAAACTGGCGCGCAAACTGGTTCTGAACCAGTGGTACAAGGCCTTGGGCGGCAATTTGGATGTGATCGTCACGGGCGGCGCCGCCATCCAGCCCTTGATTTCCAAGGTTTTCTGGGCCATGGGCGTGCGTGTGGTGGAAGGTTACGGCACCACGGAATCGGCACCCGTCATTGCGGTGAGCGACTTCTTCAAAGGCGGATTAGAGTTCGGCACGGCAGGCCACGTGCTTCCCGGCACGCAGGTGCGCATTGCGGAGGACGGAGAGATCCTCACCAAAGGCGCACATGTGATGAAGGGCTACTACAAAGCCCCTGAGCAGACCGCCGAAGCCATCGACAAGGACGGTTGGCTGCATACCGGCGACCTTGGGAAACTCACGCCTGAAGGAAGACTCAAGATTACCGGAAGAAAGAAGGAAATGTTCAAGACCGCCTTCGGTAAATATGTGGTCCCCACTATTTTAGAGAACAAAGTGGCGGAGGATTCGTTGGTGGACAGCATCATGGTGGTGGGCGAAAACAAGCAGTTTGCCGCCGCCCTCATCGTGCCCAACTTCGCTGACTTGCGTTCCTGGTGCCAGAACAAAGACATCGACTATACCACTAATGAGGAGATGGTGAAGCATCCGGAGGTGCTGAAGAAGTTCAAGAAGATCATTGACCACTACAATACATTCTTCGGAGAAACGGAGAAGATCAAGCGTTTCATCCTGATCGGATACGAGTGGTCCATCCAAACCGGCGAGCTCACCCCCACCCTCAAGCTCAAGCGCAATGTGCTCTTGGAGAAATACAAGGAGCAGATTGAGCAGTTGTTTGTATAGGTATTTTTATCAAACTTGTCGGGGATAATACTATTTTCCGACACACCGTTATAAATGCTTCTTGCGTACGGGCACCTTAACTATGTCTGTGTCTAGAGCAGTGGAAATTTTGGCTATAGTTGCCAAGGTCATGTTATGGGTACCTGACAACCACCGACTAACCTCCGTTTCCGTTTTTCCGAGAACATGTGCCAGATCTTTCTGTGAAAGCCCTTTTTCCTCCAAAATTTCATAGATACGGTTAGCAATCATAACCGACAATTCCATCTGACACTTCATTTCTGGCGTCACAGTCTGTCTGATCTCATCTAACAACTTGTTGGTTTTCATATTATTCTATTTTATTCTTCCAATTCTATAATAAAAGACAATGGTCCCAGTAATTTTGTGCCATTGATTGTAATGATGATTCAAGAAGAAACTTTTCAAATTCGGTGTATTCCTCACCGTCAAAACGAGGAGAGTAAAAACTAACCTTACTCCCATCTTCCAATAATTCAACTAATAAATTTTGTTTCATAATTTAAAATATTTTGAGACTGCAAAAATAAACATAAAAGTTCATTTCCGCAAGAACCTTTATTATAAAAAAATATTTATGAGTAAATATATCCAATACAAAATATCAAATAGAGTTGCAACAATCAAGTAATACCCACTTGCAGAAAATTTGTATCTTTGCAACCTAAATAACACGAACCTAACCCATATTGATATGATTCCTACCGACAACAAAGGCAAAGTTTTATTATTCAACACTTTATCCAAGAGAAAAGAACTGCTTAACCCCATCGTTCCCGACCATGTGGGCTTGTATGTGTGCGGTCCGACCGTCTATGGCGAACCCCACCTGGGCCACGCGCGTCCGGCGGTGACCTTCGACCTGGTGTTCCGCT
>DGGS01000002.1 GCA_002392325.1 Bacteroidales bacterium UBA3868 | reverse complement strand
TTCAGCGACTGGGCGAAGGAGAGCATGCTGGAGTATTTGCCCTCGGGCGACACATCACGGATGAGCGGGTTGCCGGACACCTGCAAGATGGTGGCTCCGGCGCCCATCAGCAGCACCGCCAGCAAAATGATGGGGAAGTTGAACGCCAGGATGGGCAGGATGGCGCCTAACAAGAACAGTATCAAGCCGATAACCAGCATCTTCTTCTTTCCGGTCTTGGACTGCCAAACACCCGTGGGCACCGACAGCACACCGAACATGATCATGCCGGCGAACGAGACGAATGAGGCCATAAAAGGCGAAATGTGAAACGCCTTTTCTACAACAGACACTAATTGGCCGGCGGCATCGCCGAAACCCATGGCCAAAAAGACGAAGAATACGGATACGAGGGATAAAGATTTTTTCATAAACAATAATTTTAATGAGTTGCAAAAATACGAAAATAACTATCTTTGCAGCAAATTTTTTTTACTATGTACGAAACTGACAAAAGAATAGTGGTGACGCTGGATGCAGGCGGCACACATTTCCGTTTCAATGCCATCCGTGGCAACCAATCCATTGTGGAAACCATAGAATACCCCTCCGAGGCGCAGAATCTGGACAAATGTCTGGGCAACTTGGTGAAGGGTTTTGAGGAGGTGATGAAAAAACTGCCCGAGAAACCGGTGGCCATTAGTTTCGCGTTCCCTGGCCCTGCTGACTATCCCAACGGCATCTTTCCTACACGGTTAACCAATTTCCCCGCTTTTGAGGATGGGGTGGCGCTCGGCCCGTTCTTGGAGCGCAAGTTCAAGCTGCCGGTGTTCATCAACAATGACGCCGACTTGTTTACTTACGGCGAGGCCCTGGCGGGCGTGCTGCCGGAGGTGAACGCCAAGCTCAAGAAGATGGGTTCCGTGAAGCAGTACCACAACCTCATTGGCTTCATCTTGGGCACGGGCTTCGGTATCGGCATCACCTCGCATGAGCAGATGTATATCGGCGACAACTGCTGTTCGGAGATTTATTGCACACCGCATAAGCAGGAACCGGATCTTATTGTGGAAGAGGGTGTTTCGCAGCGGGCGGTGCTCTATAACTACCGGATGCTGGCCGCTGATCCGCAGAAAGATGCCTATACGGACTCATTGGATGTTTTCAGGATTGCCGAGGGTGAGCTGATTGGCGACCAGAAGGCCGCACAGTTGGCGTTTGCCCGCTTCGGCGAGGTGGCCGGCTATGCCATCGCACAGGCGGTGTGCATGTTGGACGGCATCATCGTGCTGGGCGGCGGACTCTCCAAGTCGCACAAGTACTACATGCCCGCGCTGCTCAAGGAGTTGCGCGCGCAGATGACCACGCGCGGCGGTGCGCAAGTGGCCCGTGTGCCCTCGTATGTGTATAACCTCGAAGACGAGGCCGAGTTCAAGACTTTCGTCAAGGGCGAGCAGCGCGAAATCCCGATTTATGGGACTAAAGAGACTGTCCTTTGCGACACCCAGAAACGCCTGGGCGTGGCGGTTTCCCACATCGGCACCAGCGTGGCCACCACCACTGGCGCTTATTGCTATGCGCTTCATAATCTCAAATAAATTCTTCGATATGCGAAAAACGACATTTCTCTTCCTCGTTATTTTTATTCTGATTATGGGCGTTCGGGCCCAAGACAGCGTTCAAGTGCGCCGCTATCTCCAGGATCTCTGCGCACCTGCCATGCACGGGCGTGGCTATGCCTACAATGGCGACGGCATTGCCGCCAACTATATCCGTGACCAGTTCAAGCGGATGCAGATTGCCCCGTTCAAATACTCCGATTACTTTGAGCGATACGGTTTCACGGTGTATTCCATGGAAGGCCTTGTGTCGGCGGAACTGAATGGCAATCCGCTCGAATTGTGGACGGAATTTGCCTTTGCGCCCTATTCCCGTTCGGCGGACGCGGAGTATAACATGCTGCCCATTGACCCCAAAGTGCTCGTTAACCGCAATACACTCAAGGAGTTTTGTCTTAAGAACCGGAAACAGTTGGACAACTGCCTTTTGTATGTTGACATGACGCAGTGTGAGGATCAGAACTTAAGGAAAAAAGTGGACGAGATGTGCCGTTATCTGCATGTGTGGAACGGCGAGTATGCGTTTAAGGGACTTGTTCTCGGTGTGAAGGAGATACCGGTATGGTCATTCGCATTCGCCAAAAGCCGTTGTGATTATATCCTGTGTTATGTGAAATCGGAATTGGCCAAGAAAAAGAACAATAAGATTAAACTTTTGTGCACCAATGAGTTGAAATTTCATAATACCCAAAATGTATGCGCTTTCATTCCCGGAACGGAGGTTCCTGACAGCATCGTGGTGATAGGGGCGCACTATGACCATTTGGGGCAGATGGGAGCTGAAATCATGTTCCCCGGGTGTCATGACAACGCCTCGGGTACGGCTACGATGCTGGACATGGCGCGTTATTTTAAAGAACATCCGTTGCGCTACACCACAGTGTTTGTGGCGTTCAGCGGTGAGGAGGCCGGAATGATGGGGTCGCATTTCTTTGTGCGCGACTCGCTGTTTGATTTTTCCAAAGTGAAGCTGGTGCTGAACCTGGACTTGCTGTGCGGCGGCGATGACGGTTTTATGGTGGTGAATTCACAGGCCGACAACACCAAGGATTTCTATGATGCTTTGCTGGACTTGAACAAGCAGATGAACAAGCGGAAGGGTGAGGTGAAGGAGATCAAATCCCGCCCCAACGCGGCCAATAGCGACCATTATCCGTTCACCACGAAGGGAATGCCTGCGGTGTTTGTCTATACGCTCGGCGGCAAAACGGGCGGTTACCACGCCCCGTCCGACACACCCGAAAACGCCAGTCTGAAGCAGTACCACAGGATTGTGAGTCTGCTCATCAAAGGCGTGGAAAAAGTGTGCGGAGGAAGGTAGCAGCAATCGTCATGCGCAAGGACATGCGCATGTGCCATCCGTATTTCAAAAAATCTTATTATTCTCCTAACTGGTCAACGATGGCCTCTTCCACTCTTGTCATGTTATAGCTGGAGGAGAACCGGTTCACCACTTCGCCGTCGCGGTTGATGAGGAACTTGGTGAAATTCCACTGGATGGGTCCGGGGCGTTTGCTCTTCAGCCATGTGTAGAGCGGGGACTCGTTGGCACCGTTGACATCAATTTTGGCAAACTGCGGGAAGGTGATGTGGTAGTTGTTGGTGCAGTAATTATGGATGTCGTCGTAGGAACCGGGCGCTTGTCCGCCGAACTGGTTGCAGGGGAAGTCGAGAATCACAAATCCACGATCCTGATACCTTTCGTACCATTGCTGCAGCTGCGTGTATTGCGGGGTGTAGCCGCACTGGGTGGCGCTGTTTATCACAAGCAGCACTTTGCCCTTGTATTGGGCCAAGGATACACTGTCGCCATTGCCGTCGAGCACGGAAAACTGGTAGATGTTGTCTTGTGGTTCTTCCACCACAGTGGTGTCCTCTATCGGTGTCGGTGGCTGGGGTTGCGGCTGGGGTTGCGGCTGAAGTTCCTCGGGTTCGGGCTTGTTGCAGGCGCAGATCATCGTCAGCACCAGCGTCATAATAGTCAGAATCTTAATTTTTTTCATAATAATATGGGCGAAAATTCAGGGTGCGAAAATAATAAAAAAAGGAAATGATATAGGAGTTGACCTGGTTAATAATAGATTCCGCTCACGCTTGCGCGTCTCGCGGAATGGTGCGCGGCCACCTAGGTAAAGGAGGGAAAGATGGGCGGCAGAAAGTTGGTGCTGTGTTTGGAATGCCCTCTAATGCCGCCCATCTTTCCCAAGAACACTTCAGTGCGTGCACCATTCCGCCGTGAACATAGTGAACGGCGGAATCCAAATCAAAAGACCATTATGTTGGGTCAACTTCTATATCATTGCCAATATTTATAAAAATGTGTGGAAGATTGCGAATATCATCCCAACACCATACACTTTTCTTTCTGCGCACACGACTCATTTATTAGACCCGAATTGGTGAAATTGCAGGTAATATTTTTGAGAATGTTAAAAACCGTCATAGATCGAGGTCTTCTTGGTTACCATGGAATTTTTGGTCTGGGCCAAGATGACCTTTTCTATGTGGTATGAGTATAACGGCATCGTGGATAATTACTGCATCCGTAGAATTGGCCATATTGTCCGCTTCGTAACACAAGTTTTCCGCCACAGTGGGGACAGTACCCATTGTTAACGGATTTATAATTTCTGTATATTTCTCCTTGGACATTTTGGACATGTTGTTTTCGGGTCTCTCTTGATTTGATATTGGCTTCTAATAAAGTGTTATATGCGTTTTGTACCTGTTCAACAGACATCAGTTTTTGCGAATAGGAGCGTATCACCCTATTGATTTGGCTCCAATATATAACATTATCCAAGTACTCGTTTTTTAATGTGGCTTGTCTGGAAAAAGCGACAATGGAAACAAATAGGTTGGGTCGCAAGTTAGGTAGAATGCGACTGAGTGCTCTGATATGGCCTTGGTTCTGTTTGATGGGATTATACAATTGGTATTTGTTGCCGTAGATGTTCTGAGTCCAATATTCACTGTTAGCACTACCGTATATCCAACCCTTGTAGTTCTTGGTTTCAATGACGAAAATGCCATATTCTGACATCACCACATGGTCGATTTGTGAAGTGTGCCCTTGAATGCTGATGAGAAGGTTATTGATAACCTTGTACTCTTCTGAAGGCAGTAACTGAAGTCTCAAATTCACATTCAGTTCACCTTCTTTACCTCTAACCGTTGCAACTATTGACTTCCTGAAAAAGAGTATTAGGAAGAAAATACCAAGAAGAATTATGAAAACAATATGATTGCCCATTTTCAGATTGCCAAAGGATAGTCAATAATAGTTATGCATTTCAGCATATAAAATACAGAGAATATGTGCCCATAGAATTCCTACGGTATCATCATCTTTGAACCATATGGAAAATCTCCTTCAATTCCACGATAATGATTCACTTTAAACTCATTGTTTGAATACACGGTAACATTATAATAGGTGTGCTCCTCTGACCCAACCCATTTATAGTCTATAATCACATCCACGGTCCCGTCCGATTGTGGCACTGAACGGATGTTGGTGTATTTCAGATCAGGCACATACATTTTAAGGCAATACTTAATGGCGTCTATAGCCACTTGCTCTTTTACTTCTGTCGCTGTTTTCACACTCTTTTTACCGTCATCATTCGCTTTGTCAGAATTTTCCGGCATGGGCGAGGCGATGGAGTCGTTCTTTATTTCATACGACGGGACTATGCCGTTCATCGCCTGCAAAACAGCCACTTCCTGCTGCAGTTGGGTGATCTGCTCCTGCAAGTCGCGTTGGCTGGGCGTATCGAGAAAAGTGCAGGAGTTAAGCGTAAAAGCAAGGGCTGCTGAAACAAACAAAATTACTTTTTTCATTGTAAAAATTATTTTTAGTTGCCAAAATTGAATGTGCAAAAATAGGTAAAATGGAAATAATGGTTATCGGTTCAGCATTTTGATCTTGTATTGCACATGGGTGCGGAGGTCATCGCCCCCGAGAATTTCGATGTCGTCGTAAAGACCAAGAATGAAGCGTGTTACGCCTTCAAAGCGGCAGACTTCGGTTTCCAGCAGGAAATAGCCGCCGTCCACTTCTTTCAAAAACGGGGTGGAGAGCGGGTATTCTTCCTGCAGCAGACTGGCGGCGCGCACGGAGAGGCGGAGGCGGACCGGAAACCGCTGCGTGCTGTGCATCCGGAAGACATCCACATAGCCGGTCTCATGGTGCTCTTCATACTGCCATTCGGTGTCCAGAATGCTCACTTTCCGGATTCTGGAGACCTTGAAGGTTTTCACCATCTGCGAGTCCAGTTCATAGCACCATACTTGGTCGTGGTCGGGAGTGAACGCGTAGGGTTCCACCAACCGGTCCGAGGTGGTGTTGCTGTGCCCTGACCGGTAGCCGACGAGAACCGCTTGCCGGTGATTCTCGATGGCGGAAGTGAGGTCGTGGATGGTCTGCCGGAGGCGCTTGCCTAATCCGAGGTCGCTGATGACCTTGTAGTCGTACAGGGCGTACAGTTTTTTCTTCAGCGATTCTTTTGACTTGGTGCCGGGGTCGATGGAGTCGATGGCGCAGCGCAGGATCATCTCCTCCTCTTCAGTAAAGTGGAGCAGTTCGCTGAGGTGCCGCGACATCTTGTTGGTGGAGGTTTCGATGCGATAGACGTTGTACTCGTTTCGTTTCACGGCGAAACCCGCCTCGCGGAAGGTGTCGATGTAGCGGAAGAAAGTGCGCTCGCTGAAGTCGAAATGGCGGCACACGTCCGCCTTGTTCATGTATCGGTTGTTGGCGAGCAGCATCAGGAGTTGCAGTTCCCGCACGATTCTCGGTTGGTCCATGGCAGTATTTTTTATAATGAACGCACAAAGATACAAGGGTTTGCTGACATATTCTGTCAGTGGGATATTTTTTTCAGGGTGACACGATGTGTCGCTGGACGGGGTTTTATTTGCAGAGTGAAATTATCGGATGTTTAACTTAAAAAATTGAATTATGGAACTTTTGGTTTTACTTGGCGGTATCGTCTGGATGCTTGAAACCCTTCTGGGTGTTTTCTGTGGCAAAGAGCCGAAGATGTAAAGAGTTAGAAACAAAAATTCAAAATGTCATGAAAAGGTTTTTGATGTTAATCATTACGCTGTCGCTTTTTGGAGGCGGCATGTTGAAGGCGCAGCATTTGACCTTCAAGGGCGTGCCCATCACCGGCACCTTGAAGGAGTTTACCAACGCAATGATTCAGAAGGGGTTTCACCACGAACTGACCCAAGATGGTTTGGCTGTGTTTTCCGGTGACTTTGCCGGTTACAAGGATTGTTCTTTCGGGGTGATCACGCTTCAGAACCAGGATGTGGTCAACCAGGTCACGCTATTCTTTTCTGACCACGAAACTTGGTCGTCATTGCTAAATCAATACGAAGTCTTGAAGTCGATGTTGACCAAGAAATACGGTACTCCGGCTGAATGGTCAGAACGGTTCACTTCAGGTTATACACCTTCTGATAATGGAAAAATACACGCTTTGCGTACCGGAGAGTATCACTGGTACACCAAATACGTAACAGAGGAGGGTGAGATACGCCTTTCACTCGAGGAAGGCACGGAATATCACACAGGGCGTGTGTGTTTGATCTATTTCGACAAAACCAACACCGACAAAGCTCGTCAGGCGGCGTATGATGATTTGTAGAAGGCACGCCGTTTTCTCCGGCCGCGCAGTCCGTAGGACTGCAGGCCCGGGTAGCGTTGGGATTGTGTGGGGAGGCAGAATATCGCACGCCGTAGGTGTGCGGGTGTGAAAACCACATGCTCCATTTGTTTGTCTCTATCTTTTGGTTATGATTCTGCGACGCTTCCGAACCGCGTTGGCGGTTCCAGCTCTGTAGGAAACGGTCGGCCACGGGTCTCCCACAACCCCGGAGGGGTTGCATAAAAAAACGCGAGAAGGCAAATATTTTGTAATTTTGTTGCGATAATTTAAAATCAATTGAACATGAAGAAAATAGCAATATTAGTGGTCTTCGTATTGTTTGCTGTCGCCGCATCCCTCAATGCTCAGAATCCCGCATTGAGCGTTCCTAAATTCAAAGGTATAGAAATAACTGGCACGGTTGACCAGTTCGGTGCCAAACTTTCAGGTCAAGGGTTCACATTCTTGTCAAAAGAAGATTATGGTTCTGTATATATGGGTCGATTTGCAGGTATAAGTGATTGTTTTGTGTACTTGGTTCCCGTTGTGAATTCTAATGATATTGCTTCGATTACTGTGATGATTGGCTTGAAATCTTCCGATTATGAAGTTTTTAGTTATGAAACATGGGAAGATCTACTCGGCAACTATGAATTTTTGAAAGATCTTCTAACCGAAAAATATGGAAAACCCACCGAAGAAAATGAAGGTTTTTCAAAAGAGGCATACACAGCTAATTCTCATTTAAAATTGTCTGCTGTTAAAGATGGGCAATGTGAGTATTTTGCCCAATGGGGTGATTCTGATATAGATAAAATGGTTGTGAGATTAGACATTTCAGGCATTAAAAATTTGGGACGTGAATATGCAGTAATTACATTGCAATATCGGAATGTTGACAAAATGAAGGATTATAAGAAAGGGGTACTGGACGATTTATGATTTTTTGGATGTTTTGTCAAAATAAGATTGAATCAAATTATATTGGTCGGCGACCTCTTTCCGTTTCTTTTGCAATTCTTCAAGTTTTATCTTTCGCTCTCCGGTTTCCTCAATAGCATCAATGTCTTCTATTAGTGGCCCACCACGACCAAAGAATGGATAATGCACCGTTTCTAAATCATTCTTTGCCTCTACTATTTGTTCATCCAATATTTTAAGTTGTTGCTCATATTGTCTTTTGGCCTCCATCATGGTGGGAGTTTGTGCCGCCACAAAAACATCCAAAAGATTGTAAACCGCCTCTATCTGTTGCTTGGTCTCTTTAGAAGAACGACGAGCGATGACTAATGCGACAATAATCGCAATCATTCCCACAATGGGGCTCAAAATCGTTGCCCAGGATAAAATAGTGCCCATTTTTCCTATTATTTCTCAAACCTCAACTTTCCCAACTGCTCCATTATCTCTTTCTCCAATTCGTGGCTTTCTGCAAACATTTCATTCAGCTTCTGTTTGTATTCTGCCATACGACTGTTGAACTCTTCTTCGGAAATATCAACATATTCTATCTTGATATCGAAGTACTGACCTGCTGAGAGGGAATATTTTTTATCCTTTATTTCTTTAAAAGTGACCACTTTCGAGAAATCGTCCACCTCTTTCTGTTGCTTGAATGTATCGATGATTTGTTCTATTTCGAAGTCGCGCAGAACGGTTTTCTGGTTGTTGTCTATCTTGACTTTCTCACCTAATTTGGAAGCGTCAATCAGGATCACATTACCATCCTTGTTTGCTTTGTCGATGAAGATAACGCTGACATTGGTGCCGGTGTTGGCAAAGATATTGGAGGGCATAGAGACGACACCTCGCAACCATCCTTCGTCAATGATGCGTTGCTTGATTTTCAATGGAATACCGCTGGCAGCGGTCAGGAATCCGGTCGGCACTACTACCGCCGCCTTGCCCGTCGATTTCAGGATGTAGAGGATGTGCTGGAGGAAGCACTGATAGATGGCCATACTGTCCTTCTTTTTGTTAGGAATGTTTGGAACTCCTGCAAAGAAGCGGTCAGTGTTTTGGAAGGCTTTGTGCGTCACACTCTCGCTGAAATCCACATTGAATGGCGGATTACTCACCACATAGTCGAACTGTTCCATCATCTCACCGTTTTTGCCGGCGTGTCCCCAGCTGATGAGCGAATCGCCCTGTACCACATTGGGCAGCGAATGCACCAGATTGTTCAAAATCAGGTTCAACCGCAGCATTGTGGTGCTCTTCTGGCTTTGATCCTGGCTATAGATGGTGCATCTGTCTTCGCCAATCTGGTGGGCCAATGCCATCAACAGCGTGCCGGTACCGGCGGACGGGTCGCAGCAGGTTATGCTTTTCAGCTCTTCCTTTTCATCCACCAACAGACGGGCCATCACAGTGGCCACGGCGTGCGGGGTAAAATACTCCGCATATTTGCCACCACCGTTCTTGTTATAGTCGGCAATCAAATATTCGAACACCGTGGCGAAGAAATCGTATTTCTGGTCGAACACTTCCTCGAAGTTGAAGGTGATAAGCTTATTGACCAACGCTTTGGCAAAATCATCGCGTCGATCTACATCCGTCACATTGGTGGTGATGGCTTCAAACAGGGCTACGTTGCTTCTGCCGGAGGTCTTGATGCTGTAACGGTCGGCATTGGCCTGTCCCAGCGACACCATCGTGTCGTCGAAGGTGCCTGCGAAGCCGTCTTCCGCCATACGGTTATAGAGGGAAGCTATCAGAAACTCGGGCTTCATTCGCGGAGCTTCAGGCACAAAGTCCTGCAGGTCTTCGCGTTCTGCTTCTGTCATGGCCTTATAGGCCTCTTCCCAATGCTCGGCATTGCGCAATCTGTCGCGGTAATCCGTGTCGGCTCTTTTCACTTCGTAGCCGAACTTGTCGTTCAAATATTTGTACAGGAACACCTGTACGATGATTTTGTATTCGCTGCTGTCGCCCGACAATCCGTAGGCGGAGCAGGTGGCGCGAAGGGCGTCAATCAACGCCTCGGTCTTCTCTATATGCTGTTTTGTATCCATAATCTAATGTGCGATTTCTACAATCTGTTCACCTAGTGTCTATTGAATCAAGGATTTTATACCCCTATCAAATCCACCCCGATAGCTGTGGAAATCTTGGCGATGGTGCGCAAGGTGAAATTGTGTGTGCCACCCACCCAGCGCGAGACCTCCGCCTCGGTTTTCCCCATCCGTTTTGCCAATTCCTTATGGGAAATACGCTTCTCTTGAAGGGTTGCTTCAATTTTGTCGGCAATGGCAAACGACCAGTCCACCTCCTTTTTCACATCGGCGGGAATGTCGTTCACATAATCCTGAAGATTCAGTTTGGCATTCATATTTCAAAGTTTTTATCCGTGATGCCTTCAATATCGGTCTCGCTGATGGTCAGAGAACCGCTGGCGACCTCACTTTTGATTAAAGAATCGAATTTCTGCAAGTCTATCACATAACCCAGAAGCTCTTCACTTTCCTCGTATGTTTGGGTTGTTTTTAAACCTCCGTTTCCAATGATGAGGATTTTGTCGGTAATGCGGAGGCAGTATAGGCGAAGTTTGCCGGAATCCACAGGGAGTGCGCAAACATTGTCGTTCATTTTGCCTTCGGGACGGAAATAGCGTTCCAAGGCCCCGTTGTTGGCGATTTTGGACAAAGCGTAGATGATGATCTGATAATCACGTTTCAACTCCGCCGAATCCTTGAAACGTTGGACAAATTTCTCGTATTCAGACAATTCCTCGCCTGTAAACTGAATTGTGTACATGGTTACAACACCTTCGTTCTCAATATTCTTTACATATAAGTCTTTCATAATATTTTATTTTTTCTGTTGTGCAAAAATAAAACTTTTTTTGATTCAATTTGCTTATATGCTAATTTTTTCTTTTTCGTAAGCTTCATATCACCTCTGCTTTCAGCCGGAAAGCATTGTCGTCCACACGCATTTGGTAAAGTTTGATTTCTGAATTCAGTTTCTTGCGGGCATATTGGATGATTTTCTCCTTCTCTGTCGGGTCTGTGTTGACCCCAAAATAGATCGACTCAAAACATTCGCCCTTCAGCGGCATATAATGGTGAACTTCTTTCCAATCCATAACTTCATTGCGTTTGGAGCGTTTGGCCTGCTCAGGAGTTAAGGCTGCATACATGGGCCCCGGCTCAGGCATTACCAATCTGACTTCTTGCTCATACGCCCATTCTTTTGCTTTAGTACGCCATTGATAACCGAACATGTCTTTTGCGCTATGATAAGCGTTGGGACGTTCGATTATATCCTGATATTGAACTTCTAAAATAAACGGTTCAAGATAAATGGAGCCAAACATAGGAGGAACGGATTTCATCACTCTGTCTATGTCCAGCCCGATGCAAACGCCTTTGTGATTGTAGCAATAATGGCTCCACATCAGCAACGAATCATTAACCTTCGACAAACTGCAGAGCCAGGTGTCGTTACGCAAATTGAGGGCTTTGTTTTCAAACACCTCCTGTTCCCATTCTTTATGTATTGCATCCTTTGCTATAGAATCGGGCACGTTCGAGTAGTCGATCAATTTGGGATGACAATCGAAAGGGTCGTTCAGTTGGGAGGCATTGGTGAATTGGAGATCTTGGTTCCCAATCATGCATTTAGCTCCGACAATGTCCAAATATTTGTAGAGAATGCGGGACATACTTATTCGATGGTTACTTGCCCGTTCATCAACATCGGCAACAGCGAGTCGCGAAGGTGGGTGAAGTGATTGATTTCGTGCCCTATCTTCATTTGTTTCTCAAACAATGGAAAACAAATATCCTCATAATTCTGTAATATATCAGAAGATGGTTTCACCACAGGAAGAGAAAACAATTCATCTTTGGTAATAGCCCCAAAAGTGGTACCCGCTGCGTTTAGTTGGTCGAATTTTGCCTTCAAATCGCCCAAAATATGGTAAAGATGAGTCGTTGAACCTATTTTGGAATTGAGTGCAGATAATCCTCGTCCTATGCAACAATCTGTATTAGCAATATTTGTGTCGCCCACTGGAGCGCGCACACTCATAAGAATATCTCCTTTTGAAGCAAATCTTGTTGGACTTGTTGTATACATTCTCACGGAAGGAAATCTAATACCAAAGTCAGTACTTCCCTGATAGAAAATCATCCCATTTCCATCTTCATTATAGGTTGAGCCATCTGGTGATTGTCCCATTGTAATATTAGCAATTTCGGAAAGAGTGGCATCTTCCCACTCCTCCGGAATCTCTCTTTTCAGCTTCTCGTTCCATACCATCTTTCCGCCGGAGGATTTGTAGGGTTTGCCGTTTTCATCCGGGAAATCGTACTGCACGAACCAATAGTCGTAGAGCTGCTTGGCCATCGCCTCCAACTCGGCGTTCATGCGGGTGTTGAGGGAGATTTTTTGGTCAAGAGAGTATAACGCCTTAGCTATTTTATTTTGTGTTTCAATATCTGGCAGGTTTACTTTAATTTGGTAATAACTATCAAAAGTCATGCTCGGAAGAGCCGTACCAGAATCAAGATTCTTAAGATCTAATAAATTGAGGTATCGATATAGGTAATATGGATTTGCCAGTTCATCATTTACTTCTGAATAATAGGTGGTATCAACACACCAAAATGGTGTATCACAATACTGAATATTATCAAGGGTTCCTTTTCTTGGCAGAAGAATGGAAGGTTTGTCGTAGAGATAATCGTCAGCATATCTCATAATTCCGCCACTGCCGTAAACTGGAAATAATCCATCACCTAAATGTTTGTGATCTCTTCCGTTTTTTATCGTAAGTAAATCTTTTACCTTATATTCTTTCATCTTTTATCTCAAAACATTATATTCCCTTAAATACTCTCCGGCGATGAGGTTGGAGATGTAGCGACGGTCGTCGGGCTGGGCCTTTACCTCCACCCCTCTCAATGCGGTGGCCACGGCATAAATGACCTGCGCGTTGAAATCGGCCTCGTTGCAAATCAGCTGCTCGCGATTCATAATCAGCAGGTCGATGGCATCCTTCACATTATTCAGCGCCTTGCACTGCTCCACCTCCTGTGGCGACAGCAGCGTTTTGCCGCTTTCCTGCTCGTGGCTTCGTATGCGCTTGTGCGCTCGTACAAACTTCACATCGCCACGGTACTTCTTCTGCAAATTGGCGTTGCGGCGGTTGATCTCGCGTATGCGCTCCATCGCCATATCCATAAAGCCTATGTCCTCCTTGGCGTCGGCCATGCTGCCCACCTCAAAGTTGCGTTTGGCAAAATGCTCCTGTATCAACTGCATCAGTGAGATGTATTCCTCGTCATCCTGGTCGATGCAAGCCTGCATCTCATTGCTCAAGGCCTTCCGCTTCTGGCGCATCTCGTCCTTGATGTCGGTGCCTATCTCCAACTCGTTCTCGCCCCGCTTGCGGAAGCGGAAGTCGATGGTAGCCAACGCCTCGTTGATCATACTGCTCACCTCGGCCTCGTGGCTGAACAAACTCTTCAGGTTCAGGTTGTCAATGCGGGCATTCACCACCTTCAGCAGGTTCTGCAAATCGCCGGGGTTCATCTCCTGTGCCAGATGTTTCAGCTCCTCGCTCCCGAACGTGCGCACCTCGTTCCACACCGCTTTTGCCTCCTCCAACCGGTGGCGGATCTGTATCAGCTTGTCGCGATCTTCAATCTCTTCCATTTCCTGCGAGAACACCTCGGCGTTGGAAGGCGTGTAGTCGAACAGCACCTCCTGCACATTCGCCATTATCTCCCTCACTTCGTGCGGCGTTACCAATACCGTTTCGGTCATCGTCTTCCCCTCCTCGCCGGTGCCGAACTGGTCCAGCTCACGAGCGTAGGCATCGTTAATTTGGTCGAAATTGTCCTGTATGTCGGCAAAATCCACCACATAGCCGAACTGCATCTGCTTGTAGGGGCGGTTCACACGGGTCAACGCCTGCAAGAGGTTATGCTCTTTCAGCTTACGGCCTAAATAAAGTCGTTTCAAACGGTGGGCATCAAAGCCCGTCAGCAGCATATTGTTGACAATGAGCAGGTCAGGATGGTTTTTCTTTCGAAACTGGTAGCAAATGCCCTTTCTCTTCTCTTTGTCGTAAAAATCGTGAAGGATAAGTTCTGCGGAAATACCGTGATGCTGCCACGGAGTTTGTTCAAGGTCATCCTCCGGGATTTGCACATCCGGTTCAGGCATATAGCTTCCGTCGGGTCCCGGCCCCATCTTCAGCAGGCGGAACATCATCCGCGCCTGCGGGTTGGTTTCACATACAATGATGCCACCTAACGAGTTGTCGGCCTGCTGGATGCGCCAGCGTTTGAAATCGGCAATGATATAATCGAGCAAGGCGCCCACATAACGCGGGTTTTCCAAAATCCGTTCGCGCCGCACATCTTCCCGTTTCACCTGTATGGTCTCCTTGAGTTGCTCCCATACCTCCTGTAGTCGCAGCCGGTAGGAGGTCTCGATGTCTTCGCGGAGTATTTTCTTGGTAAAACCGTCCTCAATACTGCGGTTATAGTAGTAGGTGCTGATATAGTCGCCAAACACATCGCGGCTTTTTACCTCGTCGCCAATAAGCGGAGTTCCGGTAAGTGCGATATGGATGGCCTTAGGGTCGCTTTCGAACAGCCGCGCCAGAAATGAACCTTGCGGATTGTAGTCGCGATGGGCTTCGTCAAGGAAATAGATGCGCTGGATGTTGACGGCATAGTCCGGAATACTCACATTGCCGTCGCTGTCTTTCAGTTTTTGGATATTCACCACGATGATTTCCGGCCTGCCCTCGTTGCCCTGTTGTGCCGTGGTGGTCTGGAAGGTCTCCATCAGCTCGTCGCGCGAATCCACATTAACTACCTTCAACCCGCGATTGGAGAATTCAATGGTGGCCTGTTCCATCAGATCGAGACGATCGACAAAGAAGTAATATTTGGGCACGATGCCCTTGTTCTTGTAATAGTCGGTCAGCACGCGAGTGGCAAAATAGGACAGGGCCGTTTTGCCCGAACCCTGTGTGTGCCAGATGATGCCGCTGCGCACGCCCTCGTTAAGTTTTTGGCGGATGGCCTGCGTACCGAACACCTGCGGATAGCGCATCACGTGTTTCTCCAAAACCGCCTTGTGGGTGTCTTCATCAATATAGTCCAAATAGACAAAGCCGAAATGCAGCAGATAGAGCAGCCGCTCACGCGAGCATAGCGAAGTAAGGATGCTGTTGGTGGGCGTTGTGGCCTGTTTGTTGGTTTCGTATTCCGGCGAAGCCTTGATGGTGGTGTAGTTGGTGTCTTTCAGAATCAGGTTCTCGGTGGCATCCGACAGAGGTTTGTAGGGGAAATCGCGCACAAACCAGTCGTTTTCCTCCCGGAATACATTGAAAGACATTTGCTTCTCGGCACGACAACCGTAAAATGCGCCCTGCAGCGGAACGGGAGTATTGAAGTCGTAAGGCTTGTTGTCGCTGAAAATCATCAGCTGGGTGAGATTCAGAAAACGGCGGAACTTCGTATTGGGCAGGCGGGTGTCGTTCATACGGTGATACTCGACCTGCATACCGCCTTTGTTGTTGGGTTTCTTCACCTCAATGAAAACCAACGGCAGACCGTTAATCAGCAAGGTAATATCCGGGCGGAAAGATTCGTTGCCATTCTCACAAGGCATTTCCGTGACGCATTCCCAGACATTTCGCTCTGATTCTTTCGTCTCTTTTGTCTCATCAAAATTGATAACCTTGTATATCTTGTTTTGGAGGACTTTCTCGTAAAACTCACGACCCAAATCCTCATTGTTCAGCATATTCTGGATTTGCCCTATAAACAATTTGATTTGGGAATCTGTTATGTCCTTGTTGAAATCCTTGAGTTTCGTGGTAAAAGTGTCCACATCGATATTGGTGGTAGGATCAAGATGCAGACTATGCAGCGGGCGATAAATATATCCCAGCCTCGTCAGATGCATCAACGCGGGAACTTTTACTCTTGTATCTTCGTTAAAACCTGCCATAACTCAAAATTATTCTTTCACCCAATCCTCCTTAAAACTGGGATTCGTCAGGATATAGACATACCCTTCTTGCGGCTCTTTGGTCATACAAAATGTTTTTGACAATTAACCTGCAAAAATAACAAAAAACCGCATAAAAATGACATATTTGTGCTGGAAAATGGCGGGTGGGGTGGGGGCGGATTTCATGGTTTCCCCAACATCCGCAATTGCCTGGCCCCATGCGGCAACGGGTACCACCGTTTGTTGATTCCCCGGAATCCCACCATTATTCCGTAGAGACGCACGGCCGTGCGTCTCTACAATCACCCGTGTGTATGGATTCGTCGTGCGTCCATGCAATTGTCGCCCATGCGCATCCAAAACAATTATCGCCGTGCATGTTTCAACAATTATCCCGGTGCGTCCGTACAAATATACCCATACGCGTTCCCGAAATAAATCCCGTGCGTGTCCAAACAATTTTCATCGTGCACATTTCAACAATTATCCCCATCCATCCATGCAAATGTTCTCGTATGTTCCGGTAATGATTCCCGTGCGCCTATGTGCGCATATCGCCCTGTGTTTCAATGTTGTATTATGCACATTACAACAATCATTGCCCATGCGTTCCGGCAGGGTATTGTAATAAACGAAAATAATATCAAATCATCGAACAACCTAAAACACAATCAATGAAATGCGTTATTGATGGACGTTATTTGCATCCCACTTGGCGGGATTTTGATCGATGTATTCCACAATTGCCCGATATTCGTTTTCATTGCGGATGATATGATCATGGTAATTCGCCTGCCAGAGAGGGTTGTTTTGGTTGAATTTTTTCATTGAGGAACCACTTGTGTCAATCCAGTCGTCAATGCTTTGAACCGTGGCGGATTTGAATCCGGCCACAAATGATGAAATGGACTTTGGCGGGCGATGCAATGTCTTATCCCCAGTATGGTGCTGTATTTCCGGAACCTTTTTCATGTTGTCCAATATGATGACAGCATGCAAATGATCAGGCATCAAAACAAACGCCCCTAAAAATAATTCTTCGCGGATTTCAAACGATTTGAAAAATTCATTTTGTACAATCTGCCCCATCTCATTCAAAACCATTTTACCCTCTCGGATGTCTCCAAACAACATTTGCCGTTCAGCGGTTACAATGGTGATAAAATAACATCCATTGTTTGAATAATCCCAACCCCGCAAACGATGGGATGGAATCCTGTATTTGTTTTGGTATAATTCTAACATGAAATAATTTTGTTTTGTTGGTTATGCAACACAATATCGCGTTGCGTGAATATAAAACACGATTGGGCGTGATTCATTGTTTTCGGTATGTTTTTTATTTTGCCATTATTCCCGTAGAGACGCACGGCCGTGCGTCTCTACAATCACGCGTGCGTATGGATATGTCGTGCGTTCATTCAAATGTTCCCGTGCGTGTCCATACAATTATCGCCCATGCGCGTTTCAACAATTATCGCCCGTGCGGTTTGAATTTTAAAATT
>DGGS01000142.1:350-4785 GCA_002392325.1 Bacteroidales bacterium UBA3868 | reverse complement strand
CCAAGTGCGAGTGGCCGACATTGCCAAGTCCACACATTGCCATTTGGCCAAGACGGTGCGCAAGCGGCTTTACCGCTTGGGCGTGCGGGGGGGATTTCCTGTGGTCTATTCCACGGAAAATGTGCCTGATGAGGCCATTCTGATTGAGAAAGACGCGGAAATCAACAAGTTATCCACAGTGGGCACCATCTCCTACATGCCCGCCCTGTTCGGTTGCACCATAGCTTCTGTGGTCATCCGCGACTTGCTTGGGATGCCTTTGCCTTAATCCTGCATCATTTTTTCGATGTAATCCCGCTTAAACCAAGTCAACTGGCGCTTGGCATAGCGGCGGGTATGGGTTTTAATGTCCTCAACGGCTTGTTCCAACGAGCATTTTCCATCAAAATAATCAAACAGTTCCTTATAACCAACTGTATTCAAAGCGTTTAGATCCCGATATGGTAGAAGTTGGCGCGCTCCTTCCAGCAAACCTTGTTCCATCATGGCATCCACGCGGCGGTTAATACGCTCGAAAAGCACATCACGGGGCCGATTGAGATAGTATTTCTCGATTTTGAAATGGCGTTCTTTTTTAGTCTGATGCAAGCATTGCGAATAGGGTTTCTTCATTTGCAAGCTCACCTCCACCGCACGGATCATGCGTTTGTGATCATTGTGGTTCACACGCTCGTAATAGTCGGGATCCAGCAAGGCCAACTGCGCGCGCAAAGCGTCTATTCCGTTGGTCTTGAACAAATTATTCACATACTGGCGGATGCCGGGCTCCGGATCCGGAAGTTCGTCAATGCCGTTGCAGACAGCGTCAATATATTGGGGACTCCCGCCAGTCATGATAACCACCGGATGGGACAAAAAAAGCGTCTCCAACAATTCGAGCACTTGTTGCTCAAACATGGAGACATTGTAGTAATCGTGAATGGAAAGATTCCCGACAAAGTAGTGTTTCACCCTGGCAAGTTCCGCTTCGGTGGGCGCTGCCGTGCCGATTTTCAGTTCGCGGAACATCTGTCGCGAGTCTGCCGAAATAATCGGTGCACCCAACTGTTCCGCCAGCGAAATCGTATAATCGGTTTTTCCGACGGCAGTGGGTCCGGTGATGACCAGTAAAGTCCTATCAGAAGTCACTGTACTCGTTCAAATCGCCGAAATCTTCATCATTGAAGCCCTCTTCACCAAAGAGATCGTCATCCTCTTCTTCCAGATCCTCATTTTCCAACTCGGGATCTTCCAGATTGGCCGTGTTGATCATCACCTCTTTAGGGAGTTCCATACATTTGTATGTGCAGCGCGGAAATCCGCTCGCATCATCCGTTTGAAGAGTCTTCTGGAGTTCCAGATAGAAGATTTTGGGGTTCATGAAATCATATTCATACAGAATATGCTGATGGGGATCTGTGATGAAGTTCTTCAGCAGCGAATCGCGCATCACAAAATTGGGAAGGTGCGTTTTGGTGCTGAAAGAATCGCCGTCATCGTATTCCGGCTCTTCCATCTCCTCGTCATCCGAGGTGTCCATCAGGGTGATTTCCTTCTGTTTGTTCCATTTGGGATCGCAAATGGAGAATGCTGCAAACTCATTTCCCTTCAACCCAATACATTCATAGAGCAGTTTGTGTAGTGACTCGAAATTGTCGTTGGCGAGAATCTCAATGTCACGCACGAAATCCTCCACCTCATCGTAATAGACTTTGAATTTGTAATAATACATAATGTTTGAAGGTTTTAGGTTATTGGTTGTTAGCTGTTGGCAATTGGCAAACGGCTAGTGTTACTCTTCCACGGGCTCTTCCATGTTATGATAGACATTGGTGACATCCTCATCCTCGTTGATCTTATCCAGCAGGACATTCACCTCGGCGCGTTGTTCCTCATTGAGGGCTTTCAGTTCTTTCGGGATGCGGTCGAAACGGAAGCTCTTGATTTCAAATTTGTTGTCTTCCAAATATTTCTGGATAGCACCGAAGGACTGGAACTCAGCCATCACGATAATCTCCTCATCGTCGGCATCGATTTCAGCGTCAAAGTCCATCATAGCCAGCTCAAACTCCTCCAAATCGATTTCGGGAGTGCGGGCCACGGTGAAAATGCTCTTATGGTCGAACAGGTAGTCCAGCATTCCGGAGGTGCCAAGCGAACCGCCCAACTTGTTGAAGTAACTGCGGATATTGGCGACGGTACGCTGGTTGTTGTCGGTGGCGGCCTCAATCAGAATGGCGATGCCGTGAGGTCCACGACCTTCATACACCATCTCCTTGTAGTCGGACTGGTCCTTCTCAAAGGCACGCTTTATGGCGCGGTCGATGTTGTCTTTCGGCATGTTCTCATTTCTGGCAGTTTGAATGAGCAGACGAAGTTTGGAGTTCTGGTCCGGATCAGGACCGCCTGCCTTGGCAGCCATGGTGATTTCCTTGCCCAAACGGGTGAAGGTTTTGGCCAAATATGCGTTACGTTTGAAAATTCTTGCCTTGCGATATTCAAAAGCTCTTCCCATAGTGACTATTAAGTTTTAATGTTAAAAAGTTTTTTAAAGATTTAATGTTTGAATGTTATTTGTTAATAAAGTTGGAATGTTACAAGTTTTCCGCTGCAAAGATAGTAAAAAAATAAGTACTTTTGCGGCCGCAATCCGGATGATGATGAAATTTTTCAAAAAAAATAAAAACGAATACAATTCAGTATCGCTCACCGCTTTGACTTGGAAACGGTTCAAGAAGGAGTGGGAGGGCATGATTTCGCTCGGATTCATCATCATCGTGATTCTGATATCCGTCCTCGGTTACCTGATCACCCCTGACAGCACACCGTATTGCAATCATCAGCAGTTGGAAATCGCCCTCCGGAAACCGGGCTTCACCGTAAAATTGCTGCAAGTGAACCCAGGGCACGAGGTCCCCAAAGTGAACCTTGTGCGCAAGATGCTGTTCGGGCAACCGGCCATGTACCAGACCATACCCATCAGCGCGTGGCGTGACAAGGGGGAATTCCTTGAGGTTCAGCTTTTTGAACAGGACGACTGGGTGCGCTACGACAAAACGGACTTGGCAGACAAGCCCGTCATCACCCGCAAATTCATACTCGGCACCGACCGTTACGGCCGCGATGTGCTCAGCCAACTCATGATGGGCAGCCGCGTGAGTCTCTCCGTCGGATTCCTCTCCATCTTCATCGCCCTCATTATCGGCATTTTAGTGGGCGCCGTCGCGGGCTATTACCGGGGCAAGGTGGATGATGTGCTGATGTTCATCATCAATGTGGTGTGGTCCATCCCCACCCTACTGCTGGTCATTGCCATCAGTTTCGCGTTGGGCAAGGGTTTCTGGCAGATTTTCATCGCCATCGGACTCACCATGTGGGTGGACATCGCGCGTGTTGTGCGCGGGCAGGTCATCAGCTTGCGGGAACAGGACTTTGTGGAATCCGGCAAAGCGTTGGGATACAATAATTTCCGAATCATTTTCAAACACATTCTCCCCAACATCACGGGCACCATCATCGTCATCGCCGCCTCCAACTTCTCATCTGCCATCCTGATGGAGGCCGGTTTGAGTTTCTTGGGGTTGGGCGTGCAACCGCCTATGCCTTCCTGGGGCATGATGATGAAAGAGAATTACGCGTATATCGTGTTGGACAAAGCCTATCTGGCCATCGTGCCGGGCGTGGCCATCATGCTGCTGGTACTCTCTTTTATGCTGATTGGCAGCGCCCTACGAAATGCTATGGATGTGAGAAGTTAGATGTGAGACGTGAGACTTGGGACGTGAGACGTGAGACTTGAGACGTGAGACTTGAGACGTGAGACTTGGGACGTGAGACTTGGGACGTGAGACGTGAGACTTGGGACGTGAGATGTGAGATGTGAGACTTGAGACGTGAGACTTGGGACGTGAGATTTGAGACCTGAGGGGTTCACAAGTCCCTATTCTTCTCGCTGCTGTAGGGTACCACATCCACCCCGACAAATTCTTTCTTCAGATACTTGAAATAGCCGCATACGGCAATCATCGCCGCGTTGTCGGTGGTGAGGTCCAGCGTGGGCAGGAAGAGGTTGCGGTGGTAGCGCCGCGCCACATCGATGGCGGCATTGCGCAGACCGGAGTTGGCCGACACACCGCCCGCCAGCACCAAATCCTGACACGGCGAGGTTTTCAGCGCTTTTTTCACCTTATCCATCAGTGATTTAACTATGGCATACTGGATAGAAGCCGCCAAATCGTGGATGTTCTCCTCAATGAAATTCGGATTCTCCTTGAGATGATCGCGGACAAAATAGAGGAATGAGGTCTTGAGGCCGCTGAAACTGTAATCCAGTCCGGGCACATGCGCCACGGCGAACTGGAATTTCTTCGGGTCACCCTCTTGGGCATATTTGTCAATAACGGGACCGCCGGGATACGGAAGTCCGAGTATTTTCGCCGCCTTGTCGAAAGCCTCG
>DGGS01000142.1:0-295 GCA_002392325.1 Bacteroidales bacterium UBA3868 | reverse complement strand
CCCGCCGCATCGTCGATAGTGCCGCCCAACCGCTGCATGTCGAAGTAGTCGTTCACCTGCAACAGCAGGGTATGGCCGCCGGAGACGGTCAGGCAGAGGAACGGGAACGACGGTTTGGGCTTGTCCTCGTCAGGTTTGTTCAAAAAGTTCGCCAAAACATGGCCCTGGAGGTGGTCAACCTGTATCAATGGTATCTGCAGACTGTACGCCATGGACTTCGCAAACGAACTCCCCACAAGCAACGAACCCAGTAATCCGGGGCCATTTGTGAAAGCGATGGCGGATAACTGATTTT
>DGGS01000010.1 GCA_002392325.1 Bacteroidales bacterium UBA3868 | reverse complement strand
TCATGTCGCTCCAGTAGGTGGTGTTGTAAACGGTGAACAACGGAAGGCGTATATTGCTGTCAAGATAGTAGATGGGGTAGCACATCATAAAAGGATCCGGCGCATGAAACCCTAACACAATGTGGTTGTCCTCGGTTACCGAAACGCTGTCCAGAATAGGTGCGGAAGGCAAAATGCTGTCGTTGAGCAAGACAGTTTGTATGTTGGATTTGAAGATGCAGGAGTTTCCTCCAGCTGTGTTGATGTGATTGGTGATGCCTATCTGGTAAGAAATATAGTTGTGGCAGACATCAGAAGGGTCAATATAGGACAATTGCGTTGAGTTGGTGGGAATGGATGCTAAAGGGATTGGGTCGAATGTGGGTTCGAAACCGCGTTTTTTGTAGATGTGATATACGGTATCCCATGATCCGCCGGAAGTGGAGGAGCTGACGGCATCCCAGGACAGGAAGGCGGCGGTACTGTCGCCTTGCAGGTCGAATGGTGTTACAGTTAACTCAATGGTGCTGAGTGTGTTGGATGTGCATTGCTCGCTTGTAACGCTGTTTTGTGCAATAATATGACAGGTGTAATGATTGCTCACCAAATTGACGGGAAGTGTGATGGTGGTGGAGGAACGGTACATGCTTCCATCAGGATGTGGGAGGAGGGATGGGGTGATTGTGGTGTTGTTGATGACAAAGGAATATTCATCGTTCACACTGACATTGTTGATGTCATTCCAGGACCAAGTGATTCGAATCTCTCTTGGGTTGATGAGCTGCTCGATACACTGAAGGATTGGCGGTTCTATGGCAAAACCGTAGAAGTAGGAGAATATAACAAGAAATGAAAGAATAAACTTTCTCATTTAGAATTCGGGTGTCAATTGTGTCGTGTTACCAACGATGATTCGGGTGAAATTATTGTAATTGAAATGTTTTTTTGCCAATTGCTGCAGCGTGTCCGCATGGGTGTTTCTGATGGCTTGGATTTGCTGTTGGAATTCAGTCTCATCCAGTCCGAAAGAGTACCAGAACGCGTATCGTTTCAAGTAGGATACGGAATTGTCCACATCGCGTAGCATGTTGCCAAGCAGGTAGTTGCGTGCAGACTCAAGTTCCTCGGTTCCGACGGGCTCTTCCTGTAGGCGTTTCAATTCTTCGAAACAGGCATCAATGGCGGCCTGGGTGTGCTCGGCGTTCACATCACTGTTGATGATGAACAATGCCTGGTTGCCGAAATACACGGAACCGGCAGTGATGCCGTAAGTGTATCCGTTGCGTTCCCGAAGGTTTTGCATGAGTCGCGAACCAAAATAACCACCGGTAATGGTGGAAAGGAAGGAGAAAGGCCGGCGCTCGGGCGCGTTATATCCGTCTTTAACCATGCATAGGGTGATGGAGGATTGCACGCTGTCGGGCATCATTTCAGTGATGAGTCTTGAGGTGTCGGCCGGTAGCGGCAGATTCTGGATCTGGGCTGATGCCTGGCCGTGTGGAATCTGGGAGAAAAGATTATGAAGGCATGCTTCCGCTTCCGCATTGAGATTCCCGGTGGCAAAAACCGTAATGTTCTCCGCACAGAAGGTTTTTTGATGATAAGTCTGCATCTGCTCCACAGTTACGGCGCGTAGGTTCTCGCGTGTGGAAAACTGTCCTGCTGTGCGCTGGTCGCCGAAAATGGCATGCAGCATAAGCTGAGTGCTCCGAACATCCGTTTTCCGGGAATTGTATTCCAAATCTTTGATTTTCAAACTGGCATAGATGTCCAAACGCTCGTTATTGTATTTTGGATGTGCCAGACAATCAAACAGGACAGGAAATATTTTGGGAATGTTGCGACAGGGGATCGCTATGGAGATTTCGGTGTGGTACAGTCCGCTCGACACCGTGATGTAAGCACCGTAAAAATCCAGCAAATCCGCCATTTCAGTAGCGGAGTATGTGGGGGAACTCTCTTTGAGCAGCGCGTAGGTGAAAAGGGCTATATGTTTCTGGTCCTCATGCAATATGCCGGTGCGCACCTGAATGATGAAATGGGCAAGTTCCAGTTGGCTGTTAAGGAAAGTGTGAACCGGAATTCCGTTGCTAAGACGACGGATGATGGGGGGCGCAAGCGACAATTCCGCAAGCGGATGCTGTTGGGGCGGCGTTTGACGGTCAACGGGATTCATGGATGCTATTGGATAAGTGTGATTTGGCCTTTCTCCATGCCCGATTGTTTCGAAATGGTCCGATACTTAATGGTGTAGATATATACGCCGGTAGGAAGCAGCTCTCCAACACCATTTCGGCGTCCGTTCCATCCTTGCTCTATGTGCCTTGCCTGGAACACATGGTCTCCGTTGCGTGAATAGATGTTCAATTCGAAGTCTGTGTATTCTGTGTTGGCATAAACATAAAAAATATCGTTGATGCCATCCCCGTTGGGAGAAAAGGCGTTCGGGGCGAAGAAGAGTTTGTCGGCGATTTGGGGCTGCTGAGGATGAATGGTGTCGGGCTCGGAACGCAAAGTCACGGGCTCTTCAGCGACGGTGGGCGTTTCAACAGGAGTGGCGATTCTTGTGGGTGGGGTGGGGATGGTGGGCGAGGAAACGGGTTGGATGGGATTCTGGACAGTTTGGACAGGGTTGCTGTTGGCGGCAGTTGATCTTAAGACGGGTGCGGGTGTGGGAACGGCGGGAGTGTATGGGACAGTTTTGGTTTCAGCAATAACGGGTTGCTCGATGGCTGTGGTCGGAGTCTCTTTGGCGGTTTGCGTTTTTGTGGCTCCGGAGGTCCGCGAGTCAGTAGTTACAAGTGCCGGAGCATTGGTGGAAGGTTGCTGGGCAGGGGCGACTGCCGGTGTGACCTCCGTGGGCTTTGCCTCGTGCTGCGGACGGGTGAGCGTGATGGCGGTGACTACAAGGGCCACTACGGCAGTGGCGGCGGCACCATAAAAGGCGGCACGCCGTATCTTCCGGCCGCGATTGTACTTCCTTACAGCCGCATTGTGGGCAATGGCCTCCCATCCGCTTTCGTCAACGGGAACGCTATACTGGTCAAACAATTCTTTCAAACTCTTCATATGCTGTATTCTTCGTGATTCAAATATTGCCTTATCTTTTTTTGCAGGATACTTCGTGCTCTGAAAATCAGTGTCCTCACATTCGTCGGCGTTTCATCCATGATCTTCACAATCTCGTCCTGCTCAATCTCATCGATGACATAGAGGTTGAAGGCGGTGCGGTACTTGTCGGGCAGCCCGTTGATGAACTCCACCAACTTGCTCATGGGGAGACTTTCGTTGAGATGCAGCACATCAGCGCCAGGTTCGTAGTCCAAATCATCGATCGGGGTGGTCTTGGTGCGCGCTTTCTGCCGGTAGTGGTCAATGGCCTTGTTGATGGTAATCCTCCGGAGCCAGGCGCCCAACGAGGTTATGCTCTTGTAGTTTTTGAAGTTGACGAGTATGAACACAAAGGTGTCATGAAAAAGATCCTCCGCCTCTTCCGCATCTGCCGTGTAACGCGTGCAGATACCCTTAATCATCGGGCCGTAGTCCAGATACAACTGCTTCTGACAGGCCGTGTCGCCTGCCATGCAACCCTTGATCAGTTTTTCTTCTTTTTCAGACATCAATAATTATAACGAATTTGAAGTGTTTCCCGTTGCAGATTGTTTGATTTTTTTGTTCTTTTGCGTTCTGTTTTTCTGCCGTATGATTCGTCTGCAAAAATCGTATTTTTTACAACATGATGTGCTCGCCCTATCGCGGGATCTTTTGGGCAAGTATGTATTCACCCGGAAGGACGGCCAGTTGTCGGGTGGCATCATCTCCGAAGTGGAGGCATATAAAGGTATCGCAGACAGGGCATCACATGCCTTCGGAGGTCGGCGAACCCGCCGAAACGAAATGATGTATCACGAGGGTGGGGTGGCCTACATGTATCTTTGCTACGGCATACACAACATGCTAAACTTCGTCACCAACGAGCAGGATGTGCCCGACGCTATCCTGATTAGGGGCATTGTTCCCACGCATGGGGAGGAACTGATGCTGCAACGGACCGGGAAACGAAATATGTCCGCTTCCATCGGATCAGGGCCTGGGAAGGTAAGCAAACTGCTCGGACTGACCACCGCCGACAATGGCTGTCCACTGGATGCGGATACTCTATGGGTGGAGGATCGGGATTTGCGCGTGCCAGACAATATGGTTCAAGTCACTCCGCGCATCGGAGTGGACTATGCCGGGGAGGATGCGTTATTGCCGTATCGGTTTGTAATGAAAGATATTCCGGTCTAATATTTCTGTTGGATGATCCCCAAAAACTCTTCCACACTGTAGTCATTCAAAAATAACATCCCGTGCGTGGCCCGAATGAGGGCGCTCTTGTTTTGATAGAAGAAGTCTTTTCCTAAAAGGAATTGGATATCACGCAGTTGCTTTACCCAGATGGATTCCGCCAGCTCACTGAATGGACCGTCAAAGTTCGGGTTTGGAAATTCAGCTTTGAATTGTGTCATATAGGAGGATGCGAACGCTTTCTCAATAACGGCGAAGGCGTTCAGGGATACGGGCACATACATGTTGGCTTCGGAGGGATGGAAGGTGGACCACACATTTCGGTAGGCCAGAATGCGCACATGCGATAAATCCGTCTCCTCGTTCCATAAACGGAGGGCGGCGGTTATGGATTTCAGCACCTTGAAGTGCGTGTCTGGACGAATACTGCCCGAATCCATTACCACACTGATGATGTCGGGTTTCAAGGATCGGAATTGCTCCAAAATGGGGACGACATCGGTTTGGATGTCCGGTTGGAAAACCGCATCAGGACGATTGTACAGTCCTAAGTGCAGGTGTCTTACATTGTGCACGGGAACCCCCATGTAGGCCCATACCAGTTCTTCCTCAAATTCGCGGATCTTTCCTTTCAGTTGGTTGAGCTTGGGATTCTCCTCCTTCCCGTCTTGGAGCTTCTGAAGTTCGTTCTGCAGCGTGCTCCGGAGCGTGTCCTCGTCGGGAATGTTCCAGATGCCGACCATGTCGCGGGCGATGCGGTGGCATACGCCCCTGCGCATGCCGTGACTGTCTTTGCGCGCCACATTGTCCAGGTAATGGTGCACATCTTTGTCTTGCTTGAGCAGATACCCTCCCTTGAAAAAGTCAGGATACCGTACCATTTCTATCCGTCCCGCTTCCAGAAAGGTCAGCGTGTCCTGAAGAACCCCCGACATGAAGGTGTTGCTTACGGAATGGTATCCGGATGTCATGATGTTGAAATAGACATCGTTGGAAACCGGGCGGAGTTGGCGGTTGATTAACGGCATGATGCCCAGCATGATGTCGTCGTGGTGAGGACCGGTGTGGAGAATGACCTTGTTTTCGTATGGTGTGCACCCATGCCGG
>DGGS01000163.1 GCA_002392325.1 Bacteroidales bacterium UBA3868 | reverse complement strand
ACCGAGTCGGTACGCATATAGGTGATATAACCCGATTCATACAGCTGCTGTGCAACCACCATGGTTTTGCTCACGGAGAAGCCCAGTTTGCGGGCGGCT
This sequence comes from Bacteroidales bacterium UBA3868, assembly GCA_002392325.1. GTDB lineage: Bacteria > Bacteroidota > Bacteroidia > Bacteroidales > WCHB1-69 > F23-D06. The sequence continues at coordinate 2,590 of DGGS01000163.1, read as the reverse complement.
TCCTGCTGCAATGTGGAAGTGGTAAACGGCGGGGCCGGACTCTTCTTTCCGGGTGATGTCTCAATCGCATCCACCTTGAATTCAGCCGCTTGACAATCCTTCAGAAACTCCATAGCCGAGTCCTTGTCGCTGAATCGCTTGTTCAATTCGGCTTTCAGTTCCACTTTCTTGTCGCGCACAGGACGGAAGACGCCCTCCACCTTATAGGAGGATGTGGAGTTGAACTTCTCAATCTCATGCTCGCGCTCCACGATGAGTTTGACTGCCACCGACTGCACACGGCCGGCGGAGAGTTGCGGTTTCACCTTGCGCCAGAGCACCGGCGACAACTCAAAACCCACCAGACGGTCCAGCAGACGGCGCGCCTGCTGCGCATTCACCAAGTCCACATTCAAATCGCGCGGCGTGGAAAGCGCTTTCTCAATGGCAGACTTCGTAATCTCGTGAAAAACAATACGTTTCACTTTATTCGGATCAATTTTCGTCACCTGCATCAAGTGCCAGGAAATGGCCTCGCCCTCACGGTCATCATCCGTTGCGAGCCACACCACATCCGCAGCATCGGCTTTCTTCTTGATCTCGCTGATCAACGACTTCTTGTCGTCCAACACGACATACTTGGGTTCGAAATTCTTGGAAATGTCAATGCCCAGATCTTTCTGGGGCAAATCACGCACGTGGCCCTTGCTGGAAACCACATCAAAATCCTTGCCTATAAACTTCTGAATGGTTTTGGCTTTGGCAGGAGACTCTACAATAATCAAATTCTTACTCATAAGCGATAGTGTTTGGATATTTTGTTTTTTTAGATTATTTAGATGTTAGACTTTAGACGTTAGATGTTAGGCATTAATATTGAATTTTGGATTCCCAGTGGTAGCCAAGCAGTTCGTCCACCTTGCTGAATTCCTTCTTTTGGATCAGTTTGCGGATGGTGGAGGAATGAACTTGGGCGTTGTTCATCATGAACTCGGGGATATCCACAACGGAAACATGGTGCTGCCGGCACAGTGCCTCGATTTTGGCGCGGTCGCCTTCCCTATTGTGGCCAAGCGCGTGATTCGGCCCCATGACGAGCGTTTTGGCATGCAGCATTCCAATAATATGGTTCTCAATGAATTCCGTGTATGATAATTCCGAAAATGACTGTGTAAATGGAACCACAACCGCCACATCCACACCCTGCTCGGCAATCAGCGAGAGGTTCTTATCCAGCGGATTGATGGCGAAGAAATCCGAATCGGGGTTGACGAGCAACTGGGGATGCGGGTCAAAGGTGACCACCACGCTCTGACCGCCGCACAGCCTGGCCGTATCGCACAAATAGCGCAATATGCGGCAGTGTCCGAGATGCACACCATCGAACGAGCCGATGGCCACTACCGGATTCTCCAGTTTGTCAATATGTTCAAACCCCTGATATACAATCATTTTTCAAAAAAAATTAGCGGAGTTTTGCACCAACCTCACGCTCGTAGGCGGCAATCAGCTTGTTCATCACCTTGTTGATTTCCTCGTCGGTCAGCGTCTTGTCGGGACTCTGCAACACGAAGTTCAGCGCATACGATTTCTTGCCTTGCTCAATCTTATCGCCTTCGTACACATCGAACAAGGAGATCTGTTTCACCAACTTGGAGGCGAATTTAAAACCAATCTTCTCCAATGTGTCGTATGTCACCGACTTATCCACCACCAGCGCCAAGTCGCGTTTCACAGCGGGGTATGTGGCAATGGGTTTGTACTTCACCGCCTGCTGTTCCACCACACGACGCACCGTGTCAAGGTTGAACTCGGCATAATAGACGGGTTTCTTCAAATCAAAACTCTTAAGTACGCCTTGGTTAATTTGTCCCATTGACACCACCACATCCTTGCCAAAACAATAGGTGATGTGGTCGGAGAACATGCGGGCAGGGTCTTCCATCGTGAGGGTGAGTTGGCTGATGGGGAAGTTGATCTTCACAAGCACATTCTCCACCATATTCTTCAGATAGAAAAGATCCAAGTCCTTGGCTTTGTAGTTCCATGAATCCTCACACTCCTTACCCGTGACAAACATCACAAACTCGTCCTTCTCCTGATAACGGAGCGTCACATCATCGCCTTGTTGCGTTTCAGGGTTGAAATGATAAGTCTTTCCGAATTCAAACAAACGAAGGTTCGAGTTCTTATTGTTCACATTGCGGGCAACATTCTCAAGACCGCCGCACAACAAAGTCTGACGCATCACGCTGAGTTCGTTGCTCAGGGGGTTCAGCAGTTTTACAGAACCCTTTTCATCAATAAAATCAAACTTCTCAGCATACTCCGCTTTTGTCAGCGAGTTGTTCATCACCTCGAAGAAACCGTTGTCGGCAAGATAGGAGGAGATGGTCATCTGATACTGATATGCCAGATTGTCCTCATTGGGCGTCGGCATCTTGTAGAACAGCGTGTCGGGAATCTCAATATTGTTATAGCCGTAAATACGGAGAATTTCCTCAATCAAGTCAATCGGGCGGGTGACATCCGCTTTGCTGAGGGGCACTCTGACCAGCAGTTGCTCATCGCCGGAGCTCTGCACCTCCATACCGAGCATGGAGAGAATGCG
>DGGS01000147.1:891-7442 GCA_002392325.1 Bacteroidales bacterium UBA3868 | reverse complement strand
ATGTTTTTGTTCATATATCTATATTTTTATATTCTTAAAAAAGGGTGCAAAAATACTATTTTTCTCTTACCTGACGCCTTTTTTGTATTTTTGCAGCGATTTTCTATTATGTTTTATTACCTGAACAAAAACGGAATCGCCCAGTTTGTCATCATCGCTTTGCTGATGGCATGGGCTGTTTATACTGTTCTGACCCAAACGGTTATATGCTCCGCTGAAGGCCAGTCCGTCCTTTTTTCCAAACTTGCCCTTTTCTGGACAAACCATCCTCTCAACTTGAAGGTGACCATGATCGTGATGCTTCTTCTGGAAACCTTCCTGTTGTCCCATTACTACTCGCTTAACCGGTTTTCCGATACCCAAACCTTTATACCCGCCGTTTTCTTTTTGCTGATGATGAACCTGGGCGGTTTTCTGAAGGTGATCACGCCCGCCTCCATCACATTGATGTTCCTGACATTGATATTGCTGGTGAATGCGCAAGACGAAAATGAGCGGCCTGTGAAGAACAGGGTCTTCACCTCCGGCTTGCTGGTGGGAATATGCTCCCTGTTCGATCCCATCTCCCTGTGCGTAATCCTTTTCCTGCTTCTCGCCTTGATTACGCACCGATATTCCAAAACAAAAGAGATTATCATTCTCTTTTCTGGAGTGCTGTTCGTGTTGGCGTACCTCATTAGTGTCTGCTTTTTCACCGACAGTTTCCCAGTGCTGGCTGACTCCATTAAGCACCTGGCATACTTTGGCGTGATAAAGGACTTTATGAAATTGTCCATCTATAACTACATCTTTCTGGCATACACCGTTCTGGTTGTCGTGTATTTGATGATCCAATTGAAGTTGTTTTACGACAACAAACTCATCGTCTTGAGAAAACGATTGGTAACCATACATTTCCTGACATTCGTGTCTGTTGGGATGCTGTTCTTGTCCGGTTTGAAATTATCTTCAGGATTCCTTTATATGATGATTCCTATCACCATGTATTTCAGTATGATAACACTTTATAAAAATCGAATCATTCTGCATGATATCCTGATTGTCGCCTTTTATGTTTTGTTATGGCTTTAAAGTCTCATTTTTCGGAAAAACCGCTGCTTGAATGCGGGTGCGACGAAGTGGGGCGCGGCTGCCTTGCCGGACCTGTTTGCGCCGCGGCCGTGATATTCCCGTACGATTATGTGAATGCGGAAATAAATGATTCCAAGCAACTTACGGCTGCTAAAAGAGAACAGCTTCGGCAGATAATTGAACGCGATGCCGTCGCATACGCCGTGGTGGAGATTTCTGAACGGAAAATAGATGAGATCAATATCCTAAACGCTTCCATATTAGGCATGAACGAGGCCGTTGGGAAACTCTCCGTTAAACCGGAATTTCTGCTGATCGACGGCAACAAGTTCAAGGACCAATGGCAAATTCCCTACCAGTGCGTGGTGAAGGGCGATGCCACCTACCTCTCCATTGCCGCTGCCTCCATCCTGGCCAAGACCTATCGTGACGACCTGATGGTGCGCCTGGATGCGGAATATCCGATGTATGATTGGAAAAACAATAAGGGTTATCCCTCTCCGAAACATATCGCCGCAGTGCATCAGTATGGCATGAGCCCGTACCATCGGCGCAGCTTTCATCTGAAAAACCAGTTGTCGCTGGAGTTTTAAAAATCCTGTCGTTTAATAGGTTGCGTCTGTCAGATTGCTGTAGGCCTGAGATTTGTTGTTTTTTCAAGTAAGGAAACGCCTTGCCGTCTCGAAAAAAATGCTTTCTTTGCAGCCGTTTTGGCTAAGGGAATGCCGTGCGAATCGGCAACAGTGCCCGCTGCTGTAAACCCGTGTAAGACCTGTCGATATTAACCACTGTCCGGCCCAAACGGATGGGAAGGTGATAGGTTCGGGTGAGTCAGAAGACCTGCCAAACAGGTTAGTTCACTGCAAGCCTTCGGGAACAAGGGTGGGGCTAAGCGTGGCAATTATGCTTCGCCGCTTGCGATGGTATTGCATTTTATTAAACTTCGTAATAATATTTAAAAGTTATGCGAAAAATTCTCCTATTGTTTTTGCCGCTTTTGATGGCGGTGAGCGCAACTGCGCAATTGTCAGGTGTTTACACCATTAATGGCAACGCATCGGCGAATGCCGATTATACATCTTTTTCCGCGGCGGTCTCCGCCCTCTCCGCCGGTGTGTCCGGCCCGGTGGTTTTTGAAGTGGCTCCGGGCACTTACGAAGAGTATGTCACGGTTTCCCATGTTTCGGGCGCTAGCTTGAGCAACAGAGTGGTTTTCAGAGGCATGGGAACCGATAACCAGCAGGTAGTGGTGACCAGCAACGCCGGTTATACCGATAACAGCACACTGAAGTTCAATGGGGCCGACTTTGTGACTTTCGAGAATATGACAATCACCACATCCTCCGCCAATAATGCGGTCCTGCTTCGCTTTAACGGCGATGTGGATAGCAATCGTTTTGAAAATGTGCGATTTGTCGGAGTCGAGGTGGCATTGTCGTCTTCGGATAACAACAAGAATCTGGTTCACATGAACAGTGCCGCCGGAGCTTTCTGCGACGGGAACGAGTTTGTGGACTGCCAGTTTGTAAACGGCTGCATTGCCCTCTATTTGCAAGGGTTGAATATGTCGCAGTTCAACACGGGCGTGCTGGTGGAGAATTGCACATTCACCAACCAACAGTTCAAGTCCGTTTATCTCACTTTTTATAATGATGCTGTGGTGCGTGGCAATACCATCATCAATGCCAATGATTTTAAGACGGATTACAATGCGATTGATGCATTCCAATGTTTTAACGACTGCCTCTTTGAGAACAATGTGATCAATGTCACCCGCGCAACCAGTTATACCACGGTGTTTCGCTTGCGTCCCTGCGTGGGTGACTCAACCCATCATGTGATTGTACGGAACAATATGGTGAACCTGCATTCCAATGCTTCCAGCAGTAGCTATTGCTTCAACATCTCCAACAATAACAGTGCGTATATTGATTTCGCCCATAATACATTGAAATGTAGCGGTACCGGAAACAATGGAAACATTTATCTCCAAAACAATGGCGAGCATTTGTCTTTCTACAATAATTTGTTGGTTAATGAAACTGAAGGATATGTCTTCCGCTTTGTAACCAACTCTTTGACAGAGCGCTACAGCGATTTCAACCGAGTTTCATATAATGGAGCTAATTTTGCCCGTAGAGGTACGGTGGATTACGCCACATTGCAAGATTGGACGGATTCCACGGGCTTAGATGCCAATTCCGCACTCTGCACACCGCATTTTGTGGGAGCGCAGGATTTGCATATTACAACCGGTGACAGTCTTATGGTGGCTCATCCGTTGGATTATGTTGCGGAAGATATAGATGGACAACTCCGTTCGGCGACTCCTTGCGCCGGTGCGGATGAGTTTTTGGTGAACGCCAATCTCCCGCCCGTTGTGGCCAATCCAATCAACGATGTGACATTCGATTCCTTTCCTGCGCTGCTGAATGTGGATGTCTCTCAGGTGTTTGACGATCCGGATGATGACAACGACAGCATTATGGTCAGTGTGCTCTCAAGCAGCAATCCGAATCTGGTCAGTGCTGTTTTGACCGGCGACACGCTCATGTTGGTTCGCTTGGCTTCAACAGGAGGCACTTCCGTGGTTACCCTGCAGGCCGTAAGCCATGGCGATACGGTTCTGACCTCTTTTTCCGTGGTTTGCGTGGCGCAAGATCTGCCTCCAGTGGTGGTGTCTCCGCTGGCTCCCATTGTGTTCACCGCTTTCCCGCAAACACTTTCGTTCGATCTGGATGGGGTTTTCGATGATCCGGATAACAACAATCTTTTCATGATGTATGATGCTGAAGCGGCTTTGGATGAAGTTACGGCCTATGTGGATGATGAGGATAATCTCGTGGTGGTCCGCAATACGGCTAATGCTTTTATGGACACTGTGATAGTAACCGCAACCAGTCATGGGAAAATGGTGGAGATGAGGGTTCCGGTTTCGGGTTCTCAAGTTGTGCTCAATGTGGGTGTGGCTGACTTTGAGGATGTGACACTGTCGTCGCAAGGTTATTGGATTCCGGCGCAGGAAGATGACTATAACAATATGATTAGCGGCGGTTGGCTTTTCAGCAATTTCTACTCCAGCTATTTCTGGGGCGGTTTCACCGCATCCAACAGGACTGATACAAACCAAACCGGTATGAGTGCGCAATATACCGCTATAACAGCCGGTGGTCAAAATGGATCCGCTCAATATGCTGTGGCTTACACCATGGGCGTACCTACCGTGGTTTCGGCCGCCGATGGTCAAACGCATACGGTAACAGGGTGTTATGTGACGAACAATGTTTGGGCATATCAGGATATGCGTGATGGAGGTTATGGTTACGCGCCGTTTGGTGGCTCCAATGGAACCGCACCTGATTATTTTGTGCTTCATGCTGTTGGTAAAGATTTGAATGGCAGTGTGATAGATACACTGCATTTCTATTTGGCCGACTATCGTTTCGCCAATTCCAACGATGACTATATAGTCAATACTTGGGAATGGTTTGACCTCAGCCCGCTGGGTCCAGTCGCATCCATCTCGTTCAGTTTGGAATCCACTGTTGGCAATCAGAGCGGCATGCTTACGCCTGCCTATTTCTGCTTGGATAACTTCAATGGTGTGGCACCCGACCAACCTCATGTGGACTTGCCTCCGTATGTGGTGAATCCCGTTGAGGATCTGGTCTCAAATGAATATCCGGACTCGCTTGCTGTGAATTTGCTGGGTGTGGTGACCGATGACGACAACTCGGTTGACTCTATTGTGTACACGCTTCTGGCAAATTCCAATGAAGCTGCCGTGGATGCCCAAATCTCGGGAAATATGCTGCAAATCATTCGTCTGATGGAGGAAGAGGGAACGGCTACATTGACGGTTCGTGCCACCAGTGGCGATTTGTATGTGGATTTTGATGTGCGAGTCATACTCAATCCAGTGGTCGGTTTGAAGGAGTTTGACATCGAGGCGACATTGTGGCCTAATCCAAGTAATGGTCAGATAACTATTTCTGTAGCAAATGCTTCCGGTTTCGCATACAGTGTTATAAATGCCGTAGGACAGTGCGTGGTGGATGGACGCAGTTATAGTGAACGGGAACAGTTGAACCTTGCCGGATTTGGCAAAGGCGTGTATTTTATCACGATTACGGTAGATGAGAAATCCATGAGTAGGAAAATTATCGTCCAATAACGGTTCATGCTTTTCCAGAAAACAAAACAGAGGCGCAAATTGCGCCTCTGTTTTGTTATGTAGAGCATAAAATATTACTCCAGATGTAGCATCTCCTCGATTTCCTTATCGCTTTTGCCCAGCATCTTGATGTATTCTTTCAGCTCCTGGGCGATAGGATCGTCCGGATAGCGGTTGATAAAGTCACGGTATTGGTCTTCGGCGCTGTTGGTGTCGCCTAAGATGTCATCGTAGATGATGCCACGCTGGTAATAGCAGTATTTGTATTTCTCGTGCTCGGGGTAAGTTTCTTGGAATTGGTTAAAGATGGCGATGGCCTTCTTGCAGTAAGTGGCTCTCTGCTCTTTGGTTTCGGCGGCCTTGGCGATGATCATCGCGCCGATGCCCGCACGGTACAGCATGTCAGGGGAGATTTCATCCTTAGGATAATCTTTGGCAAACGCCACCGCCTTGTCGATGAACCGCAAGAATGCCAACGAGTCGATGCGTCCCTCCTTGTAATAGATGGAGTCGGCCATGTTGTAAAGCGTGATGATGTCCTTCTGCTTGCTGCCGAATTTCTTCTTCTCACCGCCTTGCTTGTTGTGGCATGCGCCCAACAGCACGGCGATAGCCAATAGGAATATGGGGAATGCTATTCGTTTCATTGTCAGTTATTTGTGTACGGTTTTGTAGGCGGCTTTGGTTTTGCCGGTGGCAATATCGTTCAGTTTGCCTTTCAATACCATCTTCTTGATTTGGGAGAGTCGGTCAGTGAACACGCGGCCTTCCAGGTGGTCGTACTCGTGCTGGATGATGCGCGCCACCAGCCCGTCGAAATCCTCGTCGTGGAACTCGCCGTTCTCATCGTAGTATTCGATGTGGATGTTCGACTTGCGCGTCACATCCTCATTGAGGTTGGGCAAGCTCAGACAGCCCTCGCCGAATACAAAGTCGTCGCCCCATTCCTTGGTGATAATCGGGTTGATGAAAGCGCCTTTGTGGATGCGCACATTGGGATAGCTTTCTTTAAACGGCTCAGAATCAATGACAAAGATACGGATGGCTTTGCCAATCTGAGGACCTGCCAAGCCCACGCCATTGGCATGGTACATGGTTTCGAACATGTCGGCCACCAACTGTTTCAAGTTGGGGTCGTCCAAATCAATCTCTTCGGAAATTTTTCTCAATACGGGTTCGCCGTAAACATAAATGGGTAGTATCATAGGTTGTTATCTCGTTGTTTTAGAATGTCTTGCTGTTCCATATAGGACTGCAGGATGATGGTGGCGCTCATCTTGTCCACCAGCGCCTTGTTCTGCCGGTC
>DGGS01000147.1:0-723 GCA_002392325.1 Bacteroidales bacterium UBA3868 | reverse complement strand
AGCCGGTTCACAAACGGCTCTATGAACCGTGTGGAGTCCGACGGCGTGTTGTCCAGTTTGCGCGGTTCTCCGATGACGATAACATCCACCTTCTCTTGTTGCAGATACTGTTTCAGGAAATCGAATGCCTTTGCCACTGGAATGGTGTCCAGGGCATTGGCGCAGATCTGCAGTTCGTCGGTGACGGCAAAACCGACCCGCTTCTGTCCGTAGTCAATGGCTAATATTCTTCCCATAATTAATTTGGCGTGCAAAAATAGCAAAAAAACAGTTGCATTCAGGCAATATCCCCATTCCTCTTCCGTTGTATATATTGTTATCAAAATTCCTTACCATTATGAAAAACAGAATCTTCACAACGATACTCATTGTTTTTACGGTTATTGCCTTGACTTCCTGCGATAAGGAGAAGTCCGATGCCAAAAAATTGCTTGGGACATGGGTGAACACTGAAGAATCATGGGAGAGCACTATTGCCGGAGCAACTCAGATACCGGCGGGAATCATTACCCTTACATTTGAGCATAATAGGGTGTATGTCGTGGACAGCCGGTGCGACTGCCTGCCCGAATGGCACCATTATTCGCTTACTCGAAAAGACGGGGAATTGTTCCTGAACATCAACAACTGGTGTGACAATTCCAAAGTGTCAGAACTCGGCAACGACAAATTGGTGCTTTCAGACGACAGAAGCATCATTGATGCCGGATATGGATATACATT
>DGGS01000102.1:2317-4304 GCA_002392325.1 Bacteroidales bacterium UBA3868 | reverse complement strand
TTGAGATTTGAGATTTAAGACTGAAGACTATAATCTGATGCCTAATAAAACATTACAAGTAGAAAAAATCGTGGATGTCCGCTTCAGCGAGGTGGATTCCATGGGTATTGTCTGGCACGGCAATTATGTCTTGTATTTTGAAGATGCAAGAGAACTATTCGGCAAGACATACCAGCTGGAGTACATGCACATGTACAACATGGGCTTTTTCGCCCCATTGGTGGAGTTGAAAATAAACTACAAGAAAGCCGTGAAATACGAAGACCGCATCAAGGTGAAATGCACCTACCGCGAAACGGATGCGGCCAAAATCATCTTCGACTACGAAATCCGAAATGCGGAAACGGATGAAATCATGGTTAGCGGACACTCCGTCCAGGTGTTTTTAGACCTGCAACAGAACCTGATTTGGCAAGTGCCCGAATTTTACACCGAATGGAAGAGAATCAACGGGATTCTCTAACCACGATCACATCGCCTCTCTGCAAGTCACCACATCCACACTGATGGGATTGCCGAACGCATCCTCGTGGAAAAATTCACCATTCAAACTGCTGCAGGAGGACTCGCCATCCACGGTTTCAGTGTAATACTGGTCAGTGCTGTAGTTGCTATAATGAGTGATTTTGTAACAATCGCACTGTTTGGTGCAGGATGACAGCAACAAGGTGACAGCGGTTGTCAAAAGGATTCCGGCGGCAAGGGTAAAGATTCGTTTCATATTCATTAAGATTAAGGCGACAAAGATACCGCTTTTTTTATATATTTGCACCCTATTTTAGAATAGGTGTATTTTATTCGTAAGTGTATGATTTACAGCATTGGAGACAGCATCATATCCCCGCTTGCCATGACCAGTCACGGCAATTTCGAGGCCGTCATGCGCGGTGAGAGTCGTCTGCAATACTATGAGCACGCTTTCGGACTGCCAGAGCCCTGCTTCGTCTCTCTTTTCGATGAGGATCGGCTCAACAACGCGTTCAGTGCCCTTACGGATTTCGGCATTGGAGGATACACCAAGATGGAGAAGGCCGCCATCCTCGCCGCCAACCAGGCCATTGAGGAGGCCAACATCGCCGCCGACCGTGACAATGTCATCTTCATCCTTTCCACCACCAAGGGGAATGTGGATTTGCTCGAGAACAACCCTTTCGAGCCCGAGCGGCCCTATCTGTGGCGTTCCGCGCAAATCATCGCCGAGTTTTTCGACAACCCCAACACCCCGATTGTAGTCAGCAACGCCTGCATCTCCGGGTGCGCCGCACAGATTGCCGCCGCCAACCAACTTCGCTATGGCGGGTACAAATATGCGGTAGTCATTGGCGCTGAAACACTTTCCAAGTTCATCATCTCCGGATTCCAGTCGTTCAAGGCCCTGTCGAAGGAGCGATGCAAGCCCTTCGACGCCAACCGGTTCGGACTGAACCTCGGGGAGGCCGCCGCCGCCATCGTCTATACCATTGGCGACGACAGCACACTGGTGCCAGACAATGCCCTGATACTGCGCGCCGGAGCCATCAACAACGACGCCAACCACATCTCCGGGCCCTCGCGCACAGGCGAAGGCCTGCTGCGGGCCATTCAAAAAGCCACACACGACTTTGATCTTTCACAACTGGCCTTCATCAACGCCCACGGCACCGCCACGCTCTACAACGATGACATGGAATCGGTGGCCATCACCCGCGCCAATCTGCAAGACATACCCGTGAACAGCATGAAAGGCTATTTCGGGCATACCTTGGGCGCCGCGGGTGTGTTGGAGACCATCCTATCGTACCAAGCCATCAAGAACCAGACGGTCATCGGCACGCTGGGCACCGACAAACCTGGTACCGTGAACCAGGTGAATGTGGCGCTGCAGACACAATCCGCATCCGGCAACGCATTCATGAAATTGATTTCCGGATTCGGGGGCAGCAATGCGGCGATTTTGGCGGAAATTAACCGCAATCATTCGCTAGAGACGCACGGCCGTGCGTCTCAA
>DGGS01000102.1:0-2261 GCA_002392325.1 Bacteroidales bacterium UBA3868 | reverse complement strand
GGCCGTGCGTCTCAACAAACGCCGACCGTTAACACGAATCATCCGTGCGTTTCCACATGCCAAATCACCAACGACACCGTCGTTTTGGACGGGGAAACCATCGTTAAACACAACGGACAACCCGAAACCTGGCTGGCCGACATCTACCACACCATCGGGATGCAATACCCCAAATTCTTCAAGATGGACAACCTGTGCAAAGCCGGCACATTGGCGGCGGAAATGCTGCTCCAAAAGGTGGACTTTGACCGCGAAACCGTCAAACCCGACTGGGCCGTAGTGCTGATGAACAGCGCCTCCTCGCTGGATGACGACCGCCACTACCAGACCACCATCCAGGATGCGGACAACTACTACCCCAGCCCGGCGGTATTCGTTTATACCCTGGCCAACATCGTGACCGGCGAGATTGCCATCCGCCACAAAATCGGGGGCGAAAGTTCGTTTTTTGTTCTGCCCAGGACTTCTCCTGAACAAATACAGAATATTGTTTCTCAGTGTTTTGCCGCCAATCCGGAATTAACACACATCATCTGCGGATGGGTGGATTACGATGAAGGGAAATGCGATGTAAGCATAAGCCTTTATGAGTTGAGAGTTTAGAGGATGCACCTATGTGTGTATCCTAACAAAATAAAAATTGAAATTTAAATTTAAATTAAAATATTAAGAATATGGAAGATTTGATTTTAGAACTGAAAAAAGAGATTATTGAAGTGTTGAATTTGGAAGGCATGACACCCGCCGACATCGACGAGAACGCCCCGTTGTTTGGCGAAGGTCTCGGTTTGGATTCCATCGACGCGCTGGAATTGATTGTGTTGATGGAGAAAAACTACGGCATCAAGCTGGCAAACGCTGACGAAGGCAAGGAGATTTTCAAATCCGTCAGGGTGATGGCCGAGTACATCAAAGAACACCGCACAAAATAAACCTCCCGCACGCATCAGCAGCCAACGCATGGAACCCGTCTTACAGATCAAGCAACTGGTCAAGCGATACCACGGCATGGACCAGCCGGTACTCCGGGGATTGGACATGACCATTCTTCCGGGGGAACGCTTCGGGTTTCTCGGGCCGAACGGCACCGGCAAAACCACTACGGTGAGTATTTTGTCGGGACTTCTGCTACCGGATTTCGGAGAAGTATTGGTCTTGGGCAACAAAATGCCAGAGAAACGCAAACAGGTCACCACACAAATCGGTGTGGTGCCGCAGAACATCGCCCTGTTTCCTGAACTCACCGCGATGGAGAATCTCCGCATCATCGGTTCCATGTACCCCATCTCCGCTTCCCGTCTGAAACAACGCATCCATGAGTTGCTGGACTTGTACGGTCTCACCGTTTTCGCGCGGAAACCCATCAAGACCTTCTCCGGCGGCATGAAGCGGAGCATCAACATCATCGCCGGCATCCTGCACGAGCCGAAGTTCCTGCTGCTGGATGAGCCCACCGTAGGCATCGATGTGCAAACCAAAGCCCTTATTCTGGACAACCTCCGGCAACTCAACCAGGAAGGAACCACCATATTGTACACCTCCCATGACATGGACGAGGCGCAGCACTTCTGCACCCGTGTCGGCATCATCGACCACGGCAAACTGATTGCGGAAGACACCCCTGAGGCGTTGGTTCATTCCTGTCCGGATTGTGATAATCTGGAGTCCGTTTATCTTCATTTAACCGGAAAATCATTACGAAATTAACGCCATGTCCAGATTTCTTGCCCTCCTATACAAAGATTTTCTGCTGCTGCTTCGCGACAAGGCGGGATTGCTGTTCATGTTCCTGATGCCCATGGCCCTGGTGCTGGTGATGACAGGCATGCAGGAAGGCGCATTCAGCAGCCATGCCGACAAGCACATCGCCCTCCTCATTGCCGATCAGGACAAGGACACAGTGGGCGTGACCATTACTCGTAAGTTGCAGAATGAAAGTCTTTTCGAGGTGACTCTGGCCAACGATGCGGAGAAAGGGATGACGGAGGAACGCTTGAAAGGACTGGTGACGCAAGGCAAGTACCTCATCGGTATCTACATTCCCGACAGCACCACGAAGCGTATCCGCGATAACGCCGCCAACACCATCAGCGACGCACTCCCGCGCCCGACAGACGACACGGACAGCGTGGACACCATCACAGAAGCACAAATCCGCATCTACATTGACCCCACCACGGAACGCTCTTTCCGCCAGATACTTTCGGGCCACATACGGCTGGCCACCTTGCAAGTGGAGCACGATATCACCTTGGACGAAA
>DGGS01000175.1 GCA_002392325.1 Bacteroidales bacterium UBA3868 | reverse complement strand
TGACTATATCATCACAGAGTCCACATACGGCGACCGCCTCCACACCACACTCGATGAGGCTGATCAGGAACTGATGCTGGTGGTGAAGGACGCCTGCGCCAAACGGAGAGGCAAACTGCTCATCCCGTCGTTCGCCATCGGCCGCACCCAAGAGATTGTCTATTCATTGCACCGCCTCAAGCTGGCCGGTGATCTTCCTGATATTGAATGTTTTGTAGATAGTCCTTTGGCTTGTTCCGCCACCAATATCTACCGCTTGCACGACGAGAACTTCAACGCCGACATACGCCAGTTCATGGAGACGACAAAGGATCCTTTCGGCTTCGACAACCTTACATATGTGCGCACGATTGACGACTCCAAACGGCTCAACACCTACAACCGTCCCTGCATCATCATCTCCGCATCGGGCATGATGGAGGCAGGCCGTATCAAACACCATTTGGCCAACAACATCGAAGATCCGAAGACCACCATCCTGTGCGTCGGCTATTGTTCCCCCACCACCTTGGGTGCCAAAATCATGCGCGGCGACAAGAAAGTGTCCATTTTCGGCGAAATCTATGATGTGAAAGCCCAGTTGGCACGCATTGACGCATATTCCGGACACGCTGACTACAAGGAACTTATCCAATATCTATCCTGCCAAAAAGGCAACCGCCGACTCAAAAAAATCTTTATCGTACACGGCGAGGACGATGCGCGCAAGGCATACGCTGGACACCTGGCAAAGGCCGGATTCAAGAAGACGCATGTGCCGATGTTCCGGGAGAGTGTGGAGCTAGTCTAAATATAGATAATAATTAATAGATAATAGTTATAGGAGATAGAGGTTTGGCAAGGGATAGTATTGTCGGGGATAAGAGTTTGGCTTTTGCGAAGAGGGTGGCAAAATGTTATCGATTTTTACTGGATAAAAAGAAAGAGTCCATATTATCCAAACAAATCCTTCGATCGGGCACTAGTATAGGAGCTAATATTAGAGAGGGATTGTATGCTCAAAGTCGGAAGGATTTCATCAGCAAAATGAATATTGCTTTAAAAGAAGCTGGTGAAACAGATTACTGGCTCGAAGTCATTCATTCAGCGAAATATTTAACAGAGACAGAATATGAATCAATGAAAAATGACAATGACGAGCTCATAAAATTACTAACCTCAATAATCAAGACCACCAAAGAAAACACACCAAAATAACACAATAACAACTATTATCTCTTAACTATAAACTAATGAATCACATATTAATCACGGGTGCGAATGGGCAGTTGGGAAACTGCTTGCGCGATTTGGCGGCGGAATATCAAGAAAGATATCGTTTTTTCTACACCGATGTGGAGGAGTTGGACATCACCGATGCGGCGGCAATTGACAGATATGTTGCTGACAATCAAATCCAAATCATCATCAATGCGGCGGCATACACAGCAGTCGATAAAGCCGAGGACGATGTGGATATGGCCTACAAGCTGAACCGCGATGCCGTGCGCAATCTGGCAGAAGTGTCGAAGGCACACGACTGCCTGCTGGTGCATATCTCCACCGACTATGTGTTTTCCGGAGAATCCTGCCATCCATACAAAGAGGACGACACTCCTGCACCGAAATCCGTTTACGGAGCATCCAAGCTCGCTGGCGAACAGGCGGTTGCCGAAGTCGGCTGCCGTGCCATCATCATCCGCACTTCCTGGCTGTACTCGGAATACGGGCACAATTTCGTAAAAACCATGTTGCGATTGGGAGATGAACGCAAAGAGGTTTCGGTGGTCTGTGACCAAATCGGCGGCCCCACATACGCGGGCGACTTGGCACAAGCGATATTCTTGTGCCTGACCTCCAATCTGGAGAAAAAGGGCATACAAGTTTATCACTTTGCTAATGAAGGTGTTATCAGTTGGTACGATTTCGCGAAGGCGATCATGGAAATTTCAGGGAAACCCTGCGCAGTATTCCCCATTTTTACGGGCGAATATCCGGCAAAAGCGCCAAGACCTGCCTATTCGGTCTTCAATTTGCGGAAGACAAAAACAGAATTGGGTATCAGCATCCCTTATTGGCGTGACAGTTTAGCGTTGATTATCAATAAGTTATTGAATAAATAATTTTTTTTATCCAAAAAGGGTTGTGATTTCAAAAAATATTGTATTTTTGCCAACCTTTTGAAACCCACCCATGGGTTGTTCTTTTCATAATGAAAAAAAGCCGTTGTAGCTCAGTGGTAGAGTACATCCTTGGTAAGGATGGGGTCATGAGTTCAACTCTCATCAACGGCTCCACTTGAAACAAACAAGCAAAAATATTAATCATTAATTAATAAAAAAATGGCAAAAGAGAAATTTGAACGCACTAAACCCCACGTGAATGTGGGTACAATCGGTCACATTGACCACGGTAAAACGACCTTGACCGCCGCTATTACGACGGTTTTGGCCAACCAAGGTCTTTCCGAAGTGAGATCATTCGATTCCATCGATAACGCTCCTGAAGAGAAAGAGCGTGGTATTACCATCAACACCGCTCACATTGAGTATCAGACCGCTACTCGTCACTATGCACACGTTGACTGTCC
>DGGS01000224.1:1754-7308 GCA_002392325.1 Bacteroidales bacterium UBA3868 | reverse complement strand
CCGGGCGATCCTCAATACACCTATACTGTACCCGGTCCTGCCAACTACACGGGCTCTACCAACACTCCGATGGTGCTCACGAACCTGGCTCCTGGTACATACAGTGTTACCATTTCCGACGCTCTCGGATATGAAAAATATACCAGCTTCGAGATTACACAACCCGACAAGTTGGTGGCTACCATCACGGTACCGACCTCTTGCCCGAACCAGCCGACCTACGCGGTAAGCGCAACGGTTACGGGTGGCAACGGTGGTAACACCTACGCTTGGTCCGGTGACGCTACGGATGCCAATGCTGCCAGCACAATAGTGGCTATGCAAGGCACCAACGATTGCGGTCATGAATACACCGTAACCGTTAATGTTACCGACTCTAAGAATTGTAAAGCTACCGACACCAAGAAGTTCACGGTGGTTGACAATGAGGATCCTGACTTCACCGTTCCGGCTGATGTTACCATCTGTCGCGCCGCTGACGGTTCATTCGACGCCAGCGTGTCCATTACCGGTGAACCTGATCCGACTACCTACAGTGACAACTGTACATCAACTGCTACTGACTTTGTGATGACCTTTGTTAACAGAGACACGCTGCCCGCTAGCGATCTGGCTACCCGCATCTTGACTCGCGAGTGGACATTGACCGACCTCTGCAACAACTCCACCACTAAGGAACAGAAGATCTACATCAACCCGACAGTTGTGATGGATACTCCTGCTGATCAGACAATCTGTGACGGCGAGAATATAGCTCCTATCACCTTCAGCACGACAGTTACCGATGGTACTATGTCCTACGATTGGACCAGTAGCAATACGACCACCATTACAGGTCTCGCAGCAGCTGGCAATGGTGACATCCCGGCCACGACACTGGTCAATACGCAAGCCACAGCTCAAACGACCACCATTACGGTGACTCCGACCTACACGAACAATGGTAAGGACTGCGTTGGCGAGCCTGTGACCTTCACCATCACGGTGAAACCGTCCGCTACCGGTATGAATAACCTGACCGCTTACATCAAATGTAATGGTGACGCGTTCACCGCTACTCCTACGGGCACCAAGATCCCGACTGGCACACAGTACACTTGGACGGTGACTCCGAACACGAATGTAACGGGCTACAGCGACCAGACCACTCCGGTTGACGCTCCTATCAGCCAGAACCTGACCAACAATAGCAATGCATTGCAGACCGTGGTTTACAATGTGACTCCGGTTACAGACGGATGTAACGGTCAAACCTTCACCATCAGCGTGGATGTTGAACCGACTCCGGTACTCACGCTGAATTGTCCTGCTGATGTCAACAAGCAACTGAACTTCGGTGAGTGCGAAGCAGAGGTTACGCCTACTGAACTGGGTGAACCTACTTGGACACATTCATTGGGTTGGACGGCTATCACCATCACCAACGATGCTCCTGCCGACAATATGTATCCTGAAGGTGACAATATCGTGACCTGGACTATGGAAGACGAGTGCGGTAACAAGGCCACCTGTCAGCAACATGTGATCGTGACCTTCCCGCCGTGTCCGGATGCTGTGGATAAAGATGGTAATGTTTACCATAGTGTCCATATCGACTGCGACTGCTGGACAGTGCGCAACCTTGAGTCCCTCACATATCCGGATTATGCTACCAATCACACTACAACTCATCCGAATGCCGGTGCTGCTATTCCTGGCGTGTACAACTACACATCACCTGAGTATCCGAACACCAATGAGAATGTGACCAACTTCGGTCGCCTGTACGATTGGCCGTCTGTGGTCAATGGAGGCGCCCTCAATGATTACGGTCATGTACAAGGTATCTGTCCGGATGGTTGGTATGTGCCTACTGCCGCTCAATACGACGCATTGAACGCTCATGGCGCTGACGCTCTCAAAGACAGCCGCTTCTGGTTGGATGGCGGTGGTAGCAACACCACGGGCTTCAGCTCACTGCCTGGCGGTTACTATGACGGTTCTATCCAAAGATACTTGAACCTCATGGGTGAGGATTACTACTGGTCCACCACCTTGGAAGGCGGTGTTCCTACTCCGTCCGCATCTTCAATGAGATACAATTGCGAATCTTTGATTAACGCCGATGTGCGCGAAGGCCTTGGCTACAGCGTGAGATGCGTTAAGGAAAGAAAATAATCCAATAGCGAACGCTATAAATGCCAAGGGCCGCTCGGAAGAGCGGCCCTTTTTTTGTGTAATGATATTGATGTTGACCCGGCTATGCGGTAGTTTCCGCTCAACGCTAATGCGTCCCGCGGAATGGTGTGCCGCACACGGGTAAAGATGGGCGGTTTCATATAAATTCAGGAAATGATATAGCAGTTGACCTGGTTAATAATAGATTCCGCTCACGCTTGCGCGTCCCGCGGAATGGTGCGCGGCCACCCAGGTGAAGGAGGGAAAGATGGGCGGCAGAAAGTTGGTGCTGTGTTTGGAATGCCCTCTAATGCCGCCCATCTTTCCCAAAAACACTTCAGTGCGTGCACCATTCCGCCGTGAACAAAGTGAACGGCGGAATCCCAATCAACAGGCCATTATGTTGGGTAATCTTCTAGATCATTACTTGGAACTGTGAACCTGGAACTATGAACTTTGTTTTAGGTAATGATATAGAAGTTGACCCAATGTTGGTTTCTGTTATATGAATTAATTTACCATAGCCAAATTTTATATTTTTGTATTTTGTTTGTTGCGTGGAAATGCGCATCATTTCTATTGTCCGCACCGCTGTGCGGACACTTTAAAACTCCCCTTCTAAAATAGAAGGGGAGTGGTAGGATGCGGCACCTCCGGTGCCGCAAACAAAATAAACGAAAGTGTCCCCATCACTTTTTTCATGAAAGGTCAACACCTATATCATTGCCTTGTTTTATCCTCTATCCTCTTTCCCTCTTATTTCCCCTCTCTCTTCAGCACAATCAAAACGGTGTAAATGAGGATCTTGATGTCCATCTGCAGCGACATGTTCTCGATGTAGAGCATATCCCAGCGGAGGCGTTCGAGCATTTCATCCACATTCTCGGCGTAACCGAAACGCACCTGTCCCCAGGAGGTCAGGCCGGGCTTTATGCCTAACAGAAGCGGATAATAAGGGGCGCGTTCCACGATTTGGTCGATGTAGAACTGCCGCTCGGGGCGCGGACCCACCAGCGACATGTCGCCGATTAGCACATTGTAGAATTGCGGGGTTTCGTCCAGACGGTACTGGCGCATGAACTTGCCAAACGGGGTGATGCGGCTGTCGTCTTTGGAGGAAAGCGCAGGGCCTGCCTCTTCCGCGTTGGTGTACATGGAACGGAACTTGATGATGTTGAAGGGTTTGCCGTGATATCCAATGCGTTCCTGCTTGTAAAAAATCGGTCCCGAGGAGGATTTTTTAACTCCTATGGCCAAGAAAATGTAAAGCGGAAGCAGGAGGATAAGGGCAATAAGGGAAAATAAAATATCGAGTCCCCGTTTCATGAATTTCTGCCAAGTGGGCAGATACTCGGGTGTGATGGAGATCAAGGGCTCGTACAGCACGGAGGAGGTCTTCACATTGCCCATAAGCACATCCTGCATCCTTGGGGTGATGAAAAGCGTGATATTGCGCTTGTCACGGGCCAGCACGATGATTTTCTCAATGTATTTGCGCTGTCCGTTGTGCAGGGCAATGATAAGCTCTTCGATATGTTTCTGCTCGATAATCTCTTCCAAATGGCTGATATCACCCAGACAGGGCAGTTTGCCGGCCATCTCGTCCGGATGCTCGTCATCCACCTTCACATATCCGATGATGAAGTTGCCCGGACAGGGCGTCTGTTTCATCACCATCTCATACACATGCAGCGCCTGCTCGTCGGAACCGATAATGGCCGTGTTAAAACCGATCTCCCCATTGTGTATCTTCCGGTTGATGCGGGTGGTGATGCAAAGACGGGGAATATAGGTGAGGATAAACTGCCAGAAGAAGAGGAAGAGCATGTATTTCACATAATCTTTCGGCGTGGTGACGATATCGTCCAGAATGAAGGCGAAGAAGAAGATAAGGGCGCCGAGAAGGGAGATGCAAAATGTGGTGATGAGTTCTGAGAAACGGGATTTTCCGTAAATTTTGTTGTAATATCCCGCCAAAGCGTGCAGGAAAACCCAGTATATGGGACAAAGAAGCATGCCCCAGAAGAATTTGGGGTCACCGCCGAGAGTTTGTATGATAGAGCTGAACCCTAAATGCTCACCGATATGTTTCCGGTAGAAATAAAAACAAACCCAAGCGAGAATGGAAGCCAGTACATCGAAAAAGATATAGAGCGCGGTTAGTTTTTTCTTGTCCATAGAGTGTTATATGCTCGGTTCGTAAACGATTTTGATGTTGTCAATGTAATAATTGGTGTTCTTGCCCGCGTCGCCGCTGCCCGAAAGCACTAAGGTGAGGTTGGTGTTGCTGGCCCCTGTATAATGCCGTTCGTTGATGGTGCTCGCAATGTCAAAATAGATGGTTTTCCACTCGCCGTTGGTGGCGTACATGCCGCCGATGGGGTAAATGGTGTAGGGATGTTGGGCGGTGGACAGTTGCAACGACACATCCATATTGGCCTCAATGTTGTAGGTTATCTCCAAATATTGGTAATAGTTGCGCGCGGGTAGGGTGATGGGAATGGAGGCCACATCAAAACTCAATCCGTTGGAGTTGTTCAGGGTGATGCAACCTACCGTGCGCCCGTCATATCGCATGGGCTGGAAAGTGATGGGGTTGTTCACGCTGTCTTTGGGCGAAAAGGAAGAACTGTTGGAGAAGGTCTCCAGATATGGGCAAGTGGAGTAGGAACTGTAAACAAATGTCAGCGGATCATTGGCGAAGGAGAAGGTCTCACCCCGTCGGAGAAGCACCTTTTTTTGCAGCACATTGAAGAACGGATATCCTTGCACCGTGTTCGTCATACCTGTTTTGCGGAATGCGGGGAGTATGTACACACTGGAAGAATCCTCATCGGGAATCTCCAAAACGGGCACTTTGCAGGGCACCTGCCAGCACCCCAGGTTCTTGCCGTTCACATAGACATTCACATGCGTGAAATTGTGCTGTTGGAATGCGCTCAACTGCTCGGTGTCGAAATTGACTCCGTGGGTGGCGTTGAATGTGTTGACATCCACGCAGTTGTTGATGTCCTCAAAATTGATTTGGATGTATGCGGGAGTCAGATTCGGCTGCTTGCAGGAAACTAGAAACAGGATAAGAATGGCGAATAATGCGTGTAAGGTTTTTCTCATAAATCCGGATTTGTATATGTAACGAATTTTCGGGTGTAATATTGCTTGTATGTAATAATAATTTTAACGATTTATTGTATTTGATTTTTTGTATTTTTGCACGATTGATTGTTAACAATTAATAGTTAAATATAAATTCCAAAAAAAATGAAAAAAGTTTATGTTTTATGCTTGATTTTGTGCGCTTTCCTGGGTTTGAACGCACAAACCGTGGTTCTTAGCGAGGATTTCTCTGCCATTACCGACAGTAGTTCCTCCACCATCACGAACAATTTGGACAACT
>DGGS01000224.1:0-1627 GCA_002392325.1 Bacteroidales bacterium UBA3868 | reverse complement strand
GCCGGTTTTATCAAGACCCCTGCGCTTGACCTTTCCGCTAACAACGGTCAGTTTGTGGTAACTTTCGACGCCAAGGCATGGACAGGTGACGCCACCAGCATGTTTGTCGAAGTTGACGGTACCCCCTATACGGTGACCGGATTGAGCACCACCGCTTTCAACACATTCTCTTTGCCGTGTACCGGTGGAACATCCGCTACAACCATCAAATTCCAAGGTTTCCAAGATAGCAGAGGCCGCTTTTTTCTGGACAATGTGATTGTCACATCACAATCTGCAGGTCCCGACACGGTGGCTCCTTTTGTGACCAGTGTCACCCCTTCTGCCAATACGCTTGCTGTGACCTTCAGCGAGGTCGTTGACCCCGTAACCGCCCAGAATGTGGCCAACTATAGTTTGGACAACTCCATCAATGTGACCAGCGCAACGCTGAACAACCGCGTGGTTACCCTTGGCGTAAGCCCTGACCTGACCGAAGGTTCCACTTACACCCTCGTGGTCACCAATGTGGCTGACACGACTGGCAATGCCATGACTGTGGATACCGTTGTGTTCACTTATGGCGTTTCCCCTGAATTCAATTGCGCCACTATCGCAGATCTCCGTTCCAAGTTGGATTATACGGATGTTACCGTAAACAATGCTTCCACGGTTGAATATAAGCTTACCGGCGAAGTTGTGGTTACCGCTGTGGCTTCCTATAACAACCAGAAGGTGATTCAAGATGAAACAGGCGCTGTTTTGATTTACGATCCGGGTAACAATCTCGGTTCCCTTGAGATTGGCGACAAGGTGAAAGACATTTACGGCACACTGACCAACTATTACGGATTCCTTGAGTTCAAACCCACCCAGCCATACGGCGAGCTGGTGTCCATGTTTGAGGATGTGACTCCGCTTACGATTACATTGGCCCAACTCAATGACCAGAGTTTTATGATTCAGCACCAGGCCGAACTGATCAAGCTGCATGATGTGACCTTTGTGGATCAAGGCCAGTTCGCCACGCTGAACACTTACGAGATTTCCCAAAACGGCACAAGCGCCAAGGCCGTGTATCCCTATTTCCAGGATGCCAACACCATCGGTCAGGACATTCCCACCGGCATGGTTAACATCACCGGCTTCAATTTCTCCACCAGCAAAATTGGTAACACTTACCCGGATTACAGATACTACATTGTTCCGCGCAGCATGACCGATTTCACCACTGGTATCAACAACTATGTTTCCGAGAGCGACATTACCGTTGCCCCCAATCCGGCTGTTGACCAACTCAATGTGACGGTGAAGAATGACAAATTCCAGGTCAGCCAACTCTATGTGGTTGATATGACGGGTAGAGTGGTGAGTGCGCAGAATGTGCAGGAAAATAACATTTCCCTTGATGTAAATGCCCTTTCCAGTGGCATGTATTTCCTCCGTTTGACGGATGGCAAGACTAATGTCACGACCAAATTCATTAAGAAATAATCTCTATAACAGATAGATACAAGGCCGCGCAAAAGCGGCCTTTTTTTTTGATTTTTTTTGATGGATGATAAATAAAAAAGTGTATTTTTGCGTCCTCAAATCAAGGGTTGTTAGCTCAGTGGTTTAGAGCGCTGCTTTCACACGGCAGAGGTCA